>CATYYP010000124.1 GCA_958415245.1 Schaalia odontolytica
CGACGAGACGTCGCGGGCGCTGACCCGTACCTTGCGTGTCTGGATTCCCCATCCGCTCTCAGGATGGGAGGCTCAGAGGAGTTCCGCGGCCAGGTCGAGCGGGGTTCCAAAACGGTGGTTCGTGATCGAGACTGCCTGCTCGCGCAGGAACGGCAGCAGCTCCGAGTGCGGCCAGGCCGTGACGGCCCCCGTGTACAGGGCGACGTCGGGGCTGCCTCCGCTCGCGCGGGTTGCCTCAGCCCAGCGCTGCTGCGAGCTTTCATCGCGCGGCCCCAGGACGCGCACGCGCATGCCCAGGCCACCGGAGTTCGCCACCATCGCCAAGCGAGAATCCCATGAGTGCGCGTCTTCGACCGTCACCTCGATATCCCAGCCCTCCAGTAGCTCCCGGATGGTAGCCGGAAGCTCGTCGGCGACGGATAGCCCGATGGGGCCACCCGCGAGGATGCCTGCTGCCAGCACACGTACGGTGTCGGCGAGGGCACTCCCGCTCCCGGCGCGCACAAGGACGGGCGTGGAACGGTAGCGCAGGACATTGCGCTCGCAGGCCATGCCGGTAACGTCGCGGTTGACTCCGTAATCGGATGCCCAGGCAGCGCCATCGGCGGCGACGGCACGGCTCAGTTCGGCCGCATCATCCGCGCTCAGGTGAGGACCAGCCGCATGACACAGGGCGAGCACACTCGGATCGAGCAACGCTGCGGGAGCGCTGGACTCCCCTGCCACCGCATCGCGGTCGGGCTCGACCTCGCCCAGACCCAGCAGGTAGGAAGGACCGCCGGCCTTCGTCGTCGACCCGATCGCCGAGCGCTTCCAGCCGCCGAAAGGCTGACGTCGAACGATCGCGCCGGTGATCCCGCGGTTGACGTAGAGGTTACCGGCCTCGATGCCCTCCAGCCAGGTCGCCAACTCACCCGTGTCGAGAGTATGGAGGCCGGAGGTCAATCCGTAGTCGACCTCGTTGACAGCCTCGATAGCGTCCTCGAGGGTGTCGACGCGCATGACGCCGAGGACGGGCGCGAAGTACTCGGTCAGGTGGAACTCGCTGCCGGGCACCACGCCCGCACGGATACCCGGGGTCCACAGCCCATCGCCCAGGTACCGGGGCTTGAGCACCCAGTGCTCGCCCTCTCCCAGGGTGGTCAGGCCTCGTACGGCCTTCTCGTCATCGGGGACGACAACCGGGCCGACCTGCGAGTCCAGGGATGCCGGCAGGCCCACGCGCAGCGAGGCGGCCGCATCCACGAGCTGGCGAGCGATACGGCTCGAGCGCCCCGCAGATCCGACGAGGATCAGCAGCGAGGACGCCGAGCACTTTTGTCCCGCGTGCGCGAAGGCCGAATGAACAATGTCGCGCACCGCCAGATCGGGGTCAGCCGACGGCGTGACGATGATGGCGTTCTTGCCGCTCGTCTCGCCCAGCAGGTGCATGTCGGGCTTCCACGAACGGAAGAGGCGGGCCGTGTCGTACGAGCCCGTCAGGACAACGCGATCAACACCCTCATGCGTCACCAGGTAGCGCGATACGTCGCCGTCCTCGAGCGGGGCGAGCGCGACCAGCTCGCGGGGAACCCCGGCCTCGTGGAAAGCCGCGACGAGTTCCGCGGCGCAACGCTTGGCCGGCGGGGCCGGCTTGAGGATCACCGCGCTGCCCGCCGCCAGAGCAGCGGCGACGCCACCCACGGGAATGGCCACAGGGAAGTTCCAGGGCGAGGCAACGACAGTGACGTTCACGGGCACGAATCGCGCGCCCGCCATGTAGGTCTCATCGGAGAGCTGCAACGAGGCGTCCGCGTAGTGATGGCAGAAGTCGATCGCCTCGCTCACCTCGGGATCGGCCTGATCGATGGTCTTGCCGGCCTCAGATCCGGCGACCTCGATGAGCTCACCCCGGCGCGCGGCGAGAACATCGCCGACGCGATGCAGCGCGGCTGCGCGCTCCTCGGGGGCCAGGGCCTGCCAGGCGTGCGCCGCCTTGATGCTTGCCTCGACGAGGGCGTCGACCGCCTCGTGTGTATCCAGAGCCTGCGCGCCGGCACGCACCGCTTCCACACCTCGCGTCGAGGCGGGGATGGCCGCAGCAATCTCGCGGGCCCACTGGCGGTTGGCCGCCAAGGCGGGATCTGAATCCGGTTCGGAGACAAAGGGACGACGCGCGCGCTCGGTGAGGCTCCCCTGCTCAGCCGGAACCCCGGCCTCACGCTCGGCCAGACGATCCTGGACACGGTTGGGAACGGGCAACGGGGCATCCGGATCAACGTCGGAGAGCGCGGCGAGGAAACGGTCGCGTTCCCGGGCGAAGACGTCCTCGTTCGTGGCTATGTCGAAGACCCCGGACATGAAGTTTTCAGGCGCGGCGTTCTCCTCGAGGCGGCGCACCAGGTAGGAGATGGCGACGTCGAACTCTCGGGGGTTGACGACCGGGACGTACAGGAGTAGGGAGCCGACATCGCGTCGGACGACCTCTTGAATGCCGGTGGCCATGCCGGAGAGCATCTCGAACTCGACGCTGTCCTCTACGCCGCGCGCTGCCCGCAGCTCGTATGCGAACGCAATATCGAAGACGTTCTGTCCGGCGACGCCCAGGCGAATCGCGCGGGTGCGCTCGGGTGTCATCGCCCAGTTCAGCATGCGCTTGTAGTTGGTGTCGGTGGCCTGCTTGGACGGCCAGGTCGTCAGCTCCCAGCCGTGAATCTCGGCGTCCACCCTCTCCATGGACAGGTTCGCGCCCTTCACGATGCGGACCTTGATACGCGAGCCTCCCGCGTCCACGCGTGCGCGCGCCCACTCCTGGAGACGCTGGAGCGCACCGAGCGAATCGGGCAGGTAGGCCTGGAGGACGATGCCGGCCTCGTAGTCGCGCATATCCGGCTGGTCTAGGATCGCGGTGAACACCGCGATCGTCAGGTCGAGATCCTTGTAATCCTCCATGTCGAGGTTGAGGAAGGTCCCGTTGTCGCGAGCGAGGCGGTAGAGGGGCAGGAGCGCGCTCACACCGTGTTCGACAACCTCCTCGAAGCCCCACGGGTTGTGGGGGCCTGTCACCGCGGAGACCTTGATGGACACGTAGTCGACATCCTCGCGGGCCACGAGGCGCGAGACCTCGGCCAGGCGGTGAGACGCTTCCTTCTCGCCGAGGACAGCCTCTCCGAGGAGGTTCACGTTCAGGCGATGGCCGCCCTGACGCAGGCGGGCGAGCGCGGGCCCCAGCCCCTTGTCGGTCGCATCGACAACGAGGTCACCGACGATCTCGCGGAATACACGTCGGGCCACCGCCGTCACCGTGCGCGGGGCGAGGAGCGATGCCGTTGAGCCGAGACCCATCGCCGCAGCCAGGGCCGGGGGCAGGAAGTTTTTACGCCCGGCCGACAAGCGCTTCATGGCTGCGCTGGCTACGTCCAGGTCTGCGGGACGCACGACGTCATCGACGAATCGGGTCGTGAAAGTAAGTCCGTCCGGATCGGCGAGGATACGAGACAGGAGTTTGGCTGAGCGCGGCGTGGGCTCAAAGGCCGATTCATCGGCCCAGCGGCGGGCCCGAATGATCGCCCGCTCCCCCAAGGCCCATAGGTCGTCGGGGCAGCGTCGAGCGCTCGCATTGTGGTGGGACGGAGTGGGAACAGCGGCGTTCGCCATGCGTAGACCTCCAGGCGTGGATATGCGACGGATTCTCGGCCTCGCGTGGAGCGCCAACGCTGGACACGCTCAGCACTACTCCCGCCGTTGTGAAGGATGCGGGTTTGTCCATCGTAACGCGCATAAGGCTCACCTGTGCAGGCATCGCATAACGACGCGACGATCAAGCAAGGGACCTAAGCCCCAAAACACAGGAAACGCCCACAAAGTCAGATATCGAGTGTCGCTTCTCACATACGAGCCGTCGCCCTACGCAGCGACGCCCCGCCTCACTCGGGGCGAACGAGCCACCGCTCTTTCATGTCGAGCGCGACGCCAGCCATGACCTCGTGCATATTGAGCGTGCGGCCACCGTCCGCGCGCGAGCAGAGCCACTGGACCTGAAGCCCATCCGATATCGCAACGAGGCGGCGCGCGATCTGCTCACTCGGAGCATCCTCACGCACCTCGCCCGTGGTCTTGCCATGCTCGAAAGCCTCAACGAGGTAGGAAATAGCACCGATCAGGTGCTCGCGGAACCACGGGTGCGCCTGATGCTTCGAGTCGATGACGGCCGCCGACATCGCCGTGTAGAGCGCCACGCCGTCGGGATGCCGCTGGTTGTGGGCCACCATGTCCACCCATGCATCCAGCGCGGCCTCGGCCCCCTCCTCGGGGCTCGGGAGTCGACTGACGATACGGCGATCACGCTCATCCAGGACTGCCGCGAGCAACTGATCCTTCGACGAGTAGTGATGCAGGAGCCCCGCCTTCGAAATATCGGAGGCGCGCGCGATGTCTGCAAGTGAGGTTGCCACGTAGCCCTGCGTCGAGAAAAGGGTGAGTGCCTCCGACAGGATGCGCGCCTTCTTATCCTCGCTACCAGCTTTCGGACGGCCGGGCCGACGGGTGCTCGTTGCCTTAGCATCGTTGCTCATGCGGGCTGCTCCATGTTCGGTGTGACAGAGTTACCAACAACCCATCATAGCGTGCAACCGCTTATACGCCACCGGGTATGCGAACTTCTTTCGTCGAGTCCGCATACCCGGTGCATGAATGGCGTGATTCGGGGCCTTAGTAGCCGAATCGAACCTCGAACTGGGGCTTGCCCGAAGCGTCCAACTCGAGCTTGCCATCCTTATCGGTCTTCACGGTCGCGGTCACCCGGGACGTCACGTCACGCTGCTTGTCCCAGCTCTCCATGCCCTGGATCGTGAACGTTGCCTCGCCGGTATAGACACCGCCTTCGTCCGTCGTCGCCTTCATGGCCGTGGGCATCGTCTTGACCTGCAGGAGGGCCAGGGTCCGGGACTGAACCGCGCTCGGGCAGGCGGTGTCGATGTTGCCCGGAACGGTCGCGCACGAGTTCGTGAGCGCAGCCGCAGCATCGAGCGCGGCGGCAGCCATCTTGTCGTTGTAGGTGCCCTTCAGCTCGACCGTTCCACCGTAGTAGGAGCTGTCGTAACCCGTTGCCGCCTTCACCGAAATGGTCTTGGGCGCAGCGTCGATATACTCGCCTGTCTCCTCCGGGGTGAAGGTGTAGACGCCCGGGTAGAGCACGATGGAGCTACTCGGGGCTTCCTTCAGCGTCGCGACCGACATCTTTTCGCCGCCGATCGAGAAGTGCGTGACGTTGTCTGCCTGCACATCCACACGAGCGACCATCGCATCCTGGATCTTCCAGTTCTTCAGCAGGCCAAAGGTCTTCTTCGCTTCACTGACGCGGAAGGATCGTGTGAAGCGTTCGCCGTCGAGGCGCATCGTCGCCGTCACCACCCGTTCCTTCGAGTGCTCCGCATCGTCCACGGTCACGTCCTCAACCTCAATGCGGGCGCTCGACGAGGCCATGACCTCGTCCGAGAGGAAACCGCGCTGATCGTTGGGCAGCCCCGGATCGACCATCGCCGTCGCAGCGCTGGCCTTGCCGTCCGCGAGCAGATAAAGGTACTGGCGAACCTGCGCCTCGGGCGTGCGCGTCCAGTTGGCGATCATCAAGGCGACGGTTGCAACAACCCCGAGCACAACGAGGGCCACAACGCCCACGACGATGCGCTTGATGCGACGACGGCTCTTATCCGACATCGGCGTAAAGGTCACGCCCGCCTGCGGGACTGCGACAGCCGGAGCAACCACATTCTGGGGGCTCGGGGCGGGCGGAGGCGTCGGG
>CATYYP010000125.1 GCA_958415245.1 Schaalia odontolytica
CCGATGAAGACGCTCACTGATGTCACCTACAAACAGGTCTTCGTTACGCTGATGGAGTCTTCTTTTTTCGACAGCGAAGAAGCTGCCGCTATAGAGGAAATGCCGGTGTCCTTGACTGAGTATTCCGTCGAGATATTTCTCGAAGAGGTATACATGGACCGCGAGCGCTACGACGCGATCGTGGGCCTGCTGAAAACAAAGAAGAACATCATCATGCAGGGTGCTCCCGGTGTTGGTAAAACCTATGCTGCCAAGCGCCTGGCTTACTCGATGATGGGCGTCAAGGATGTCTCGCGCGTCAAGCTGATCCAGTTTCACCAGAGCTACTCCTACGAGGATTTCATCGAGGGATACCGCCCCTCCGGTGCGGGATTCGAGCTGGTGAAGGGGGCGTTCTATTCCTTCTGCAAGAAAGCCGCCGACGACGACGAGGAGAACGCATACTTCTTCATCATTGACGAGATCAATCGTGGCAACCTCTCCAAGATCTTCGGCGAGCTGTTCATGCTCATTGAGAGCGATAAGCGCGGAAACGAACTCCAGCTCCTCTACTCCCGCGAACTGTTCAGCGTTCCTACTAACGTTCACATCATCGGCATGATGAACACGGCGGACCGCAGCCTCGCGATGCTCGACTACGCGCTGCGCCGCCGCTTCGCCTTCGTGGAGCTGAGCCCCGCTTTCGATTCCGACGGCTTCCGTAAGTACTGCGCCGGCCTCGATAATTCGAGGTTCGAGGCCCTGGTGCGCGAGGTGGAATCCCTTAACCGTGCGATCGTCGAGGATGAGTCTCTCGGCGAGGGCTTCTGCATCGGCCACAGCTACTTCTGCAACATGAAACGTGAGACCTGCACCGACGAGGCCCTTGCCTCGATCGTGGAGTACGAGCTCATCCCGATGCTCAAGGAATACTGGTTCGACGAGCCCGGCAAGGTCCGCGAATGGAGCGACAGGCTGCGCAGGTCGCTGCGGTGATTCGCGTCCGCAACGTCTTTCACATGCTCGCCTACGCCTTCTCGGCGCTGCGCGAGCAGGGCTACCGCGCCGTGGCCACGGAGGACTTCGACAACGCCGCCGAGCTGTGCGCCGCCATCCTCGAGCGAGGCGTGTCCCTCCAACTTAAACGAGGCCTCGGGCAGGAATACGTCAGTCGGACCGAGGCACGCTCCTCCCTGCGCGGCAAAATCGAGGTCACCGAATCCGTGAAATCGCAGGCGATCCTACGCCGCCAGCTCGTGTGCTCCTACGACGAGTTCAGCGTCGACACGACGATGAATCGCATCATCAAGGCGACGGTCGCGCTGCTCGTGCGCTCAGACATCTCGAAGGCGCGCAAGAAGAGCCTGAAGAAGCTCATGGTCTTCTTCGCGGACGTGCGCGAGATCGACCTGCACGCGGTCGACTGGAACATGCGATACGACCGCAACAACCGCACGTACCGGATGCTGATGGCGGTGTGCTGGCTTGTCGTGAAGGGGCTGCTCCAGACTCAGAGCAACGGCACCACGCGCATGATGGATTTCTTCGACGAGCAGCGTATGAGCCGCCTCTACGAGAAGTTCATCCTCGAGTACTACCGCAGGGAGCATCCCCGTTTGAACGCCAGCGCGTCCTCCATCGAATGGGCGCTGGATGACGGGGTTTCGGACGGCCTGCCCGCCATGCGCAGCGACATTACGCTGAGCGCTCGCGGCCGCGTGCTCATCATCGATGCGAAGTACTACGCGTCCACGATGCAGAGCAACTTCGACAAGAGGACCGTGCATTCAGGAAATCTGTACCAGATCTTCGCGTACGTGAAGAACAAGCAGGTCGACCTCGAGCGCGTGGGGGAGGATGTCGAGGTCTCCGGCATGCTCCTCTACGCCGCCACCGACGAGGACATCCAGCCCGACGCCACCTACCGCATGAGCGGCAACCGCATCAGCGCGACGACGCTCGACCTGGACCGTCCTTTCCTGGAGATCCGTGCGCAGTTGGATGGGATCGTCGAGGAGCATTTCCCCGGGGAGTGACCCCGTCGGTGCGATTGACGGACGAGGCCGGGGCTGATTGTGCACATCCGTGCGGTCATGGGAATGTGGGTGGGAGGATTTGCGTGATGGTTGCGCAGCATTGTTGGTGTTTCGTGTCGGTTCTGCGCGTACTCTGATGGGGAAGGGCGCGCCTTGCGATGGTGGGGGAGCGCTGGTAGTTCGTCACCGTGGAGGGCACACGCCATGGGGATCTCGCCTCTGTCTGATCGGTCTGTCACTGAGGAAAAGGAAGAAGCGCTCGTCGCTTCGACGCTGCGCCGCAAGAAGCGTTCCTTGGTGGCCAGGCGTGCCGCGCTGCGCCCGTGGGTGATCGGTATTGGGCTGACTGTCCTGGTGGCTGTGGCAGCTGTTGTCGCCTACAGGCTGGCTGCGGGCATCGGCTCGTGGAGTGAGAACTCCAGCGCCGCGGCGACGCCTACGGTGCATCCCGCGCCCGCGCCAACCGCATCAACTGAGTCTCCGATGTCAGGCGGCTACGCAATCGGCCCCGACGGAGTCCTCGTGCGGCCCGCCGAGTTCGCGGCAGACACGTACACCAAGCCCGAGCTACCCGAGGCAGCCAAGGAAAACACAGAACGAGGAGCAGAAGCAGCTGCTGAATACTACCTGGCTGTTGCGACTTACGCCTGGAATACGGGAGATACTGCTGCTCTTGCGGCACTCTCGGACGATGCGAGTGGGTTCGCTCAGTCGCTGATCAACAAGATCGATAACGATTATTCCAATGGCTGGGCCTATGGCAAGTCACTCACTGTCGATCATGTTCTTCTCCTGGAACCCGTGCCTGCCAACGGTTCCGATGTCCCGCCTAACACAATTGGCGTCAAGTTCAGCGTTACTGCTGTTGATGGAACGAAGTGCTCCGGTACGCGAATCACAGTACGTAATGAGGAATACCAATCCACGATTTCCCTGTTCATGACACGGCAAGAGAACCGCTGGGTTGAAACGCAGGGAAGGGCAGAAGCCGATGAGCACTAGACGTATTGGTCGCCGTTCAATACTCGTGTTTCTTGTAGCTATCTGTGTTGTTTGGAGCCAGGTGTCTGCTGCAGCGGCAAATGACTGGGATGAGACTTCCCATGACTGGGACCAGATGGTAGAAGCAGATGGGAATGGCGGAATAAAAGTTAGTGCTGACGAAAAATGGGGACATCAGGCTGGTCCTGCAGAAGACCCCCCTGCATCTCAAATCAACAACGTGGACGATTCGATCCGTCTGTCGAATTCTGCTGATGCAAGCGCAGAGGCGCATGTCTATGCGGAGGACGATAAGTGTGATGGCCACACGATGCACACAGTGACGTTGCCGGATGGGACCGAATCTGAGCCATTTGTGTGTGCGTACATTACGCGGAAGGGGGACGGTAATAACGCGGGTCAGCCTCCAACCACGCGCGAGATCCTGTACTACGCGGCCACGACGATCCACGCCGACGGGGCGGGCCTTCACAAGCGGCCTGAGGGGGTCTCGTACACGAATAAGTACATTCCGACTCTCGTCGCCGCCACGCATCCCACGCAGAACCACACCGTCACGTTGCTGGGCCGCGACATCACCATCACTCTCACGGCTACGTCCTACACATGGAGTTGGGGTGACGGAACCCCGGACTTGACCACGACCTCGCCGGGGATGCCTGGCAGGAGGGCATGGACCCCAACACTGACCCCGCCCTGATCCGCCACTACTACAAGGCCCCGAACGGGTGGAAGTCCTTCCTGGACGGGCCCTACCCCTCCGCCACGCGCACCATCACGCTCACCACAACCTGGGCGGGCACGGCTACCAACCCCTTCACGGGCGACACCCAGACCATCAACGGCCTTGTCACCACCACCGAGACGACGGGCCTGTTCCAGCTCGGTCAGCTCATCGTCAACAACACCGACACCTCAGAAGAAAAACAGGGCCACTAAAGCGCCGAGAAGCTACGATTCTACGCCACCACCATGGCAGCCGTGCCCGCGCACATTAGGGCCAAGCCGAGTAGGTAGCGCGGTGTGAAACGCTCGTGAAACGCTACGGCCGACACGGCGACGGTCACGAGGATCGACAGCTTATCGATGGGCACGACGACCGAGGCGGGCCCATCCTTCAGCGCGTGATAGTACGCCAGCCACGATGCGCACGTCGCAGCGCCCGACGCGACGATAAACGCCAGCTCGCGACCCGGAATTGACCGAACCTCGCCCAGGCGCCCCTGCACACCTACGATCAGCCACGCCATCGCCAGCACCACCAGCGTGCGCACCGCCGTCCCCAGCGTCGGATTCACGCCAGAAATGCCGACCTTCCCAAGGATCGACGTCAACGCGGCAAACAGAGCGGACGCAAGAGCGAACGTCAGCCAGCTCCCGCCCCCGCGCAGCGCACGTGGCAACCCAGCCAGGTCGGAGGGTTCCACCATCAGAAGCGTCCCCGCCGTAATCGCGACAATCCCGCCTGTGCCCCACAAACTCACCGGCTCGCCCAGTAGGACGAGCGCGAGGATGATCGCGAGGACCGTCGACAGCTTGTCGATCGGCGCCACGCGGGACACGTCCCCTCGGGACAATGCCGCGAAATAGCACAGCCACGAGGCCCCCGTCGCCAACCCGGATAGCACCAGGAATAGCGCAGAAGTCCCATCGATAGACGCAACGCCGGAGGTTGCTCCGGTCAGCGCGACCATGCCCCACGCCCCCGCGGCCACGACCACCGTGCGTAGCGCCGTCGCGACCGTCGAGTTCGTCGACGCGACGCCCGCCTTCGCCAGGACGGCAGTCAGCCCTGCGAACAGGGCTGACAAGCAGGCAGCGAGGGTCCACATGAGACCAGAGTAGGTCCGTCCCTGACGTTCTCGCACCCGAGCAAAATGACGGTGTGTTATGCGTGCAAGAGCGAAGAATAAGTAGGTTATAGTTGTCGCGTATCCAAGCCTCGTGGTGGGGTAACGACGTAGTGTAAAGGAATGACATGTGGGGCGGTCTCAACAAACCGGGTTCTCATGGCGAAAACGTTGGAAATGGGCGAGAGTTGCAGCGTGAAACAAGCGGTGGGGAGTTGACGGCAGCTCAACGGAGCGAGGCTGAACAGCATGCGGTCGAATTCCTGAAGAAGGTCGTGCGCGTGCCCGGCGTGCGCATCAACCGCGACGACTTCCTGCGCCAGGAACTGCGTGAACGTGGCGTGCCCGAAGAAGTGGTTCGGAGGGCGATCGATACCAACCCTGCCTTCGCTGGCATCCCGCTTGCTGAACTCGATAGGCTGGCTGAGCAAGTTATCTCCTACGAAACAAACAAGTCGGCAGCAATATCCTTTGCTGCGGGTATTCCCGGCGGCTTAGCTATGCTCGGCGCGATCCCCGCTGATATTACGCAGTACTACGTGCATGCTTTCAGGATCGTGCAGAAGCTTGCATACCTCTACGGATGGCGTGAATTACTCAGTGCGAAGGAAGAAGTGGACGACGAGACGATCGGTATCATCGCTATTTTCTTTGGCGTGATGCTCGATGTCGAAGAGGCAGCTATGTCTCTTTCCTCTTTCGCCAGTTCGACTGTGATGGACACAGTGAAAAAGCAGGTGACCAAGCAGTTCCTGATGAAGACCTCGTGGTATCGGGCTGTCAAAAAGACCCTGCAAGTGATCGGCGTCAA
>CATYYP010000126.1 GCA_958415245.1 Schaalia odontolytica
CGCTCATACAATGCATGGGTTCAATCATCAAACGACGGACGTGCGCTTTCCGGGCGCTCAGCGATCCTGGCTGCGTATCTTAATTTCACGGACGACGATTGGTTCACACATGTCAAAAATGCTGATTATCTTGGCTCCTCTGAAGAAGATGAAGGAGAATTTGTCGAAGCTTCAGACTAACGACGAACACCTTTATCGCATCACGATTATTTAAATGATATCCGCAGTTTCATTGGCCGTAAATTTCGCGGTCACTTCAGATCCTTAAACGGGCATCGAGATATTCTTTAACCGCTCGTTCGAGTTGGTCAGCATCGCATGCTGCTGGTGCAAGCTCTTTCGCCCAGCTTCGTCCTGGATGCAATGTGTCCCACTGCGGCCTGGCTCCCTTAGCGCGACCACGTCCAGGAGCATGGTTGCCGAATCCATCGATACGGGCGTTCCAGACGGGCTGGTGTCGACGGATCATCGCTGATTCTCCCAAGGCGATCCATACGTCCTCCATCACGAGCCAACGCGCAGAAAAGTCCTCGATTTCCAGGTTGGAAGCGGCTTCAATACTCTTTTTATGGTCTTTAAGACGCTTCGTCAGCGCTATCGTCTGTGTTGCAAGCTCAATTCCTTTTCGAGCACCACTCGGAGAGGCCTTTCCGATGTAGATCGGCTCGATAAGCTGCTCCGCATTAATAGCAGCAAGCGCCTTATATGCCGGGAATTTTCCGTGATAGTACAGGGCATATACGCCTGCACCATCAAATTCTGGCACTAATGCAAGCGGGACTGGCTCTTGGAGATGAAGTGCATGCACGATCGACTCGGCAAGATTCTCCATGGCGAGAGGATTAAATGGCTTCATCGGACTGCACTCACTTTCTCATCATCAGCCACGGCGCTACTATTGTCACGTTTCGCAGCCAACGTCAGGTGGTCACGTACAGAACTTGCTACAACCTCTGCAAGGCGGACCGGAACAGCATTGCCTAGTTGACGCATCGCCTCCGTCCAAGGGCCATCCAACTGATAGTCATCAGGGAATGTCTGGATACGCGCGGCTTCACGAACAGTAAAGTAGCGTACTCGGCCGTTGGCATAGCGCACCATGTTTTCACCGCCGGGAACACCATGCACGCCTGCCTTTAGAGCTTTTGAGGGCGCATCAATATATGAGCCCGTGTGTCCAGGGTAAGCACGTGCCCCCTTCTGCAGCACATGATTTAGGAACCGGGGGCTCCCTTGTTCACGCGGCGTAGGCAGTCCGGCAAGTGCATCCCGAACTGTCACCCAGGGAAGGGCCTCATCAGCCTCAGCACGTCCACGCACCTCGATTCGACGCTGACGCATAGGAACGCTCCAACGCTCCCAGTACTCTCCCGACTCCTGGATTGCACGCAATGATGCCGCACTGTGCGTTGGCTTTGGAAAATGCCATTCAGCATCAACATCTGTTCTGAAACCAACAAAAAATACGCGCCACCGCTGCTGTGGCACCCCGTAGTCTGCTGCATTCACAAGCTTCGTGAGGACTCGGTACTGCAGATCCGATCGCACGGAAGTGTGCTCCGATTGCAAACGGGCATAGTGTTCTTGCCACGGTTCACTATCATGCGCAACTAGCTCGGGATGTGCAAGGCGCAGCTTAATGTACGAAAAATAGTCCGAGAATGAGGAACGAGTGAGACCTCGAACGTTTTCGATCAAGAAAGCTCTGGGCTTCAGCTGACGGATGACCTCAGCAGTCGCTGGAAACATATCGCGCGGATCATCAGCAGCCATAGCTTTTCCGCCCAACGAAAACGGCTGACACGGAGGCCCACCGCTCACCAGATCGATACCTTCACCAAGCGATGCCCAATCGACATCACGCACGTCGCCCTCGCGAACGTCGATGCCAGAAACGATAGGGAGTCCTCGATCCCTGTTCAGCCGGAGAGTTTGGCAACACCACGCGTTCCACTCAGCCACAAGCTCGGTGGAAAAACCCGCGAGGTGGGTTCCCAGTAGGAGACCACCACCACCAGCAAACAGTTCAACGCTTCTCATACGATCATTGTCCCAGCATCCACCTACAACTGCGTACTTCACGCACGGGGTCAGCTGTGGAATCAAGCAAGGTTCTGATTCGAGCGAGTACCCTCCATCTAGGTTATCCAGCTCTTCAATCACAGCATGCATGACAGCAATCACCAACGGTTTAGGCATTGCAATGGCAGAACCCGTAAGTTCACACTCACCCAATGAAACCGCCGGCACCACTGCTCGTACCTGAAAATCAATCGTTGAAACCGACAACACCTCTGCAACCGAAAAATGCACGAAAAACACCCATTTCTCACCCGCAAAGGCGACGCCGGTTTCAACCCACGCGCGCACGAGCGAGCAAAGGCGACACCGGTTTCACGCGAGAGATTTCTAATGCCTGCGGGCTATGGCGTGTCCTGGCCGGGCTTCGAGCCGACGCGCCGAGCCACACATCAACAACCAGGCGCCACTGGTGTGGAGGGCGCCGGAGGGACCTGCCGCGGTGCCGGTGGGCGGCGGCGGGGCCTGGCCGGGCTTCGAGACGACGCGCCGAGCGAAGCTCGCGGCGCGGACGACGAGCGGGCGGGCAGGCCACGCGGCGCCCGGAACACCCGTGGGGCCACAAGCACCGACGGACGGAGAAGCCTCAGAACTCCTCGTAGTACTCCGGGTTCTGGTCGGCCTGGCGGCCGTCAGGGCGGCCGAGCGCGCTGATCGCCGCCATCTGCTCGTCAGACAGCGAGAACGAGAAGATGGTGAGGTTCTCGCGTTGGCGCTCGGGGTTACCGGACTTGGGCAGGGGCAGGGCTCCGAGCTGGTAGTGCCAGCGCAGGATGAGACGCGACGGGGACACGCCCACCTCGGATGCCAGTGCAACGATGGCGGGGTCTTCGACGATGCGCCACTTGCGGCCCAGCGGACTCCACGATTCGGTGAGCACGCCGACCTGCGCGTGATAGGCCAGCGCGGAGGCCTGCGGGAAGTAGGGGTGCAGCTCGATCTGATTGACGCTCGGGTACTCGCCGGTCTCGGCGTGCACACGCTCAATGTGTTCGGGCAGGAAGTTGCAGACGCCGACGGATCGGATGAGGCCGCGGTCGCGCGCGTCCAACAGCGCCTGGAAGGCCTCGACGTAGAGGCCGCGTTTGGGGTTGGGCCAGTGGATCAGGTACATGTCCCAATAGTCCAGGCCCGCGCGCATGAGGGATTCTTCGAGGGTGTAGACGGCCTCGTCGTAGCGCTGGTGGCGCCCGGGGAGTTTGGAGACCAGGCGCAGGTCCTCGCGGGGGATGCCGCAGCGGCGCACCGCCGCCCCGAGGGTACCCTCGTTCTCGTAGTTGAAGGCGCTGTCCAGCATGCGGTATCCGGCGTCGACGCCGGAAACGATCGAGGACACGCCCGAGGCGCCACGTAGGTTGTAGGTCCCCAGCGCGATCACGGGAACGTCCAGGCCGTCGTTCAGGGTGTATGCGGGGATCTCACTCATGTGTCAATCGTAGGCCTCGCCCCACAGAGAGTTCTACCATTGAGGTATGGCACAGCTTGAACTGGACGAGGTCCACGCGAACGCGGTGGACTATCAGCATTTCCTTCTTGATTCTCCGACCCCCTATCACGCGGCCGAGGTCGTGGCGCAGCGCCTGGTGGACGCCGGCTTTACGCGCGTCGACGAGAAGGGCGCGTGGGACGCATCCCCGGGCGGTCACGTGATGGTGCGCGGTGGCGCGGTGGCCGCGTGGTTCGTGCCCGAGACGGTCGCCGACGACGCGGGTTTCCGTATCGTGGGCGCACACACGGATTCGCCGGCGTTCTCAGTGAAGCCGTCGGTGCAGTCGACGACGCCGGATGGCTGGGGCCAGATTGACGTCGAGGTGTACGGCGGCATGATGTGGAACTCGTGGCTGGATCGCGAGCTGACGCTGGCGGGCCGCCTGGTCCTGAACAGTGGCGAGGTCGTCCTGGCTCGCACGGGCCCGATTGCGCGCATCCCGCAGCTGGCGATTCACCTGGATCGCGACGTGAATCCGGGCGGGCTGAAGCTGGATCCGCAGAAGCACCTGCACCCGGTGTGGACGGTGGATAACCCGTATGGCAACGTGCTGGAGTACGTGGCGCGCACGGCGGGCTTGGATGACGCGTCGCAGGTTGCGGCGTTCGACCTGATCCTCACGCCCAGCCAGGGTCCGGGCTTCTTCGGCGATAAGGGCCAGTTCATCGCGGCCTCGCGCCAGGATAACCTGTCGAGCGTGCACCCGGGCCTGGTGGCCTTGGAGCGCCTAGCCGCGCAGGGTACGCCCGCGGGCGGCGACGTCACGGTGTTCATGTGTTTCGATCACGAGGAGGTGGGCTCGGAGTCTCGCACGGGTGCGGCCGGCCCGATCCTGGAGACGGTGCTGCGCCGCACGGCGAAGGCGCTGGGCCGCGACGAGGACGGTTTCGAGCGGATGCTCGCGGCCTCGTCGTGCGTGAGCGCGGACGCGGCGCATTCGGTGCACCCGAACTACGCGGGCCACCACGATCCGGATAACCGCCCGATGATGGGCCGCGGCCCAATCATCAAGATCAACTCGAAGCAGCGTTACGCGACGGATGGCGAGGGCATCGCCCTGTGGAATCGTGCGTGCGCGGCGGCGGGCGTTGCTTCGCAGAACTTCGTGGGTAACAACGCGATGCCGTGCGGGACGACGATTGGCCCGATCACGGCGACCCGTCTGGGGATTCTGACGGTGGACGTGGGCATGGGCCTGTTGTCGATGCACTCGGCGCGCGAGATGAGCCACGTGGATGATCTCCTCGACCTCGCCCGGGTGCTTGAGGCATATTGGCTGGGCGCCTGAGCGCATAGAGCAACCCCGGCCTCGTCCATCGTGACGAGGCCGGGGTTCTTGTGTCTATCGGGTGCGCTCAGAGAGCGGCAACCGCGGTGACGGTGACGGGCACGTTGCCGCGCGTGGCCTTGGAGTAGGGGCACAGCTGGTGGGCGCGGTCGACGAGGGCCTGGGCCCGGTCGAGCTCGACGCCGGGGATGAAGACCTGGATGTCGGCGGTGAGGGCGAAGGAGTCGCCCTCGGGGCCGAGGCCGATCGTGGTGCGCACGACGGAGTCGGTGGTGTCGATGCCCAGTTCCTTGGCGGCCAGGCCCATGGCGCCCTGGAAGCAGGCGCCGTAGCCCATGGCGAAGAGGGCTTCGGGGTTGGCGCCGTCGCCGGGGCCGCCCAGTTCCTTGGGCATGCGCATGACGTGGCTGATGCCGAGCGCGGGGACGGAGGAGGTGCCGGCGCGACCACCGGTCGAGTCGGCGGTGACGGAGTATGCAATCTTGCTAGGTGTATCCATGCACCCATTCCACCACTAGGACTTCAGTCCCGCAAGGGGTTTGACAGAAACACAAGCATTTTCGCGTGCACCTCGACGAGGCCGGGGCCCGCCCGCAGGTCACACAGCCTCAGGCAGTGAGGAAGTCCGCGTCGGGGCGGGCGCTCAGCGCCTTGGCGACGGCGCGGCGGAAGCGGTCGTTCATGGGAGGGAGCTGGTCGCCGCGGAAGAACACGGTCTCGCTGTTTTCGCCGTCGGCGGGGCTCGGCTCGCCGCTCACCCACTGCGCGGCGAAGGCGACGTCCAGGTAGGTGGTGACGTCTCCGTTGTAGTAGGTG
>CATYYP010000127.1 GCA_958415245.1 Schaalia odontolytica
CACCTTCGACACCTTCGTTATCGGCCCGTCGAACCGTTTCGCGCACGCCGCCGCGCTGGCCGCCTCGGAAACCCCGGGCACCGCCTTCAATCCCCTCTTTATCTACGGCGATTCCGGTCTGGGCAAGACGCACCTGCTCCAAGCCATCGGCCACAACGCGCTGTCGATGATGCCCCACCTGAAGGTCCGCTACGTCAACTCCGAAGAATTCACGAACGAGTTCATCAACGCGATTCGTCTAAACAAGACGGACAACTCCCAGGTCGAGGCCTTCCACCGCCGCTACCGCGAACTCGACATCCTCCTCATCGACGACATCCAGTTCATCGGCGACAAGGAACAGACGGTCGAAGGCTTCTTCCATACCTTTAATGCGCTGCACAGCGCCAACAAGCAGATCGTCCTGACCTCGGACCTGCCCCCGGCCCAGCTCAAGGGCTTCGAGGACCGCATGCGGTCGCGTTTCTCCTCGGGCCTGCTCGTCGACGTTCAGCCGCCGGACCTGGAGACCCGTATCGCGATCCTGCATAAGAAGGCGGACGCCGAGGGCCTCGAGGTGACCCCTGAGGTCTTCGAATACGTGGCCTCGCGCATCTCCTCGAACATCCGTGAGCTGGAGGGCGCACTCGTGCGTATCGGCGCGTGGGCGTCGCTGTACCAGGAGCGCATCGACCTCAACCTCGCGCAGATGATGCTCAAGGACTTCGTGTCCAACCCGGACGACAACGAGATCACCGTCAGCCTCATCATGAGCCAGTGCGCCGTCTACTTTGGCGTCACGATCGAGCAGATGGGTTCGTCGGAGCGCAGCCACAACGTCGTCGAGGCCCGCCAGATCGCCATGTACCTGTGCCGCGAGCTCACCGACCTGTCGCTGCCTAAGATCGGGCAGGCCTTCGGCCGCGACCACACGACGGTCATGCACGCAAACAAGAAGATCTCGAAGCTGATGAAGGAGAAGCGCGAGACCTTCAACCACGTGTCAGAGCTTACAAATAGGATTAAGCAGAAGGCCAGGGAGTCGTAAAAATGGCGCGGGCGCTGACGAAAGTCGGCGCCCGCGCGAGATTCACAGGAGTTGTGCACAGCTGGTGGACGAATACGCGTCGGCTGTGGAGAAAAGGGCCTTGCCTGTGGATCTCAAAAAGTTGTCATTTGCTTCGTGCACAGGCGGTCGTGACGAATCCACAGCCTCGTCCCGGAATGACATCACAGAGATTTGACTGAAATTCCAACGCATAAGGGAGTTATCCACAGAACTCACAGCCCTTATGATGGAGGGACAGTCACATAACAAAAATTTTTTCACAGGCCTCCGTACAACAACGTCGCTGCCGACGCTATGCGATGGCACGCGCGAGGCAAATTTCCTGCCCCACGTGGGCACACTTGTGGGTAAAGTAGTGTCCGATCCGTTTTGTGTTTTGGAGGCAGCTATGAAGTTCACCGTCGCCCGCGATGTTCTGGCCGAAGCCGTGTCGTGGACCGCCCGCGCGCTCCCCGTGCGTCCGGCCTCGCCGATCCTGGCCGGCGTGCGCATCAAGGCTGAGGGCGACGAGTTGACCCTGTCCTGCTTCGACTACGAGGTCTCCGCGAACTCGCACATTCCCGCGACTGTCGACGAGGCCGGCGAGGTCCTGGTCTCCGGTCGTCTGCTCGCAGACATCTCCAAGTCGCTGCCCTCCAAGCCCGTCTCCGTCGAGCTCGATGGCCAGAAGGTGAACCTGGTCTGCGGCTCCTCGCACTTCACGCTGGCGGTCATGCCCCTCGATGAGTACCCGCTGCTGCCCGCGCAGCCCACGGGAGTCGGCGCGATCGATTCGTCGACGCTGTCGCAGGCCGTGTCCCAGGTGTCGATCGCCGCGTCGCGCGACGACACGCTGCCCCTGCTGACGGGCGTGCGCATCGAGATCAACGGCCCGGCAATCACGCTGCTGGCTACCGACCGCTACCGCCTCGCCATGCGCGAGCTGGATTGGGAGCCCACCGACACCTCCATCGAAGAGGTCGCCCTGGTCAAGGCCCGCATCCTCCAGGACGTCGCCAAGTCGATGACCTCGGGTGCCAAGGTCGAGGTCGGCCTGTCCGGTGAGTCCCAGCCCGGTGCCTCGTCCCTCATCGGCTTCACCGCCCAGGGTCGCCGCACGACCTCGACCCTCATGGACGGCGACTACCCCGCCGTGCGTCGCCTCTTCCCCGACACGACACCGATCCAGGCCGTCGTTGATCGCCACGCCCTGCTCGAGGCCGTCAAGCGTATGTCGCTGGTCGCCGAGCGCAAGACCTCCGTGCGTCTGGCCTTCACCGAGGGCCAGCTGGTCCTCGAGGCCGGCCAGGGCGACAACGCCCAGGCCTCCGAAGCCATCGAGGCGACCCTGAACGGCGACGACATCTCGACCGCGTTCAACCCGCAGTTCCTCATTGACGGCCTGCAGGTCCTGGACACCGACTACGTGCGCTTCGGCTTCACGCACCCCACGAAGCCGGCCGTCATTACCGGCCAGAAGAAGGCCGACGAGGGCGAGGTCACGCAGTTCCGCTACCTGCTGATGCCCATCCGCTTCGGCATCTGACGTGCGCGTCTCCCACCTGGCCCTCGACGACTTCCGCTCCTGGAAGCACGGGGTCGTCGAGCTGCCCGAGGGCCCCACGGTCCTCGTAGGCGCGAACGGCCAGGGAAAGACGAACCTCGTCGAGGCGCTCGCCTACCTGTCCACGTTCTCATCGCACAGGGTCGGTGCGGAGGGCGCCCTCGTGCGCATCCCCATCGACGAGGCCGAGGCCGCCCCGGGTGGTGCCGTCATTCGCGCGCGGGTCGTGGCCTCGGGCCGCGAGCAGGTCATCGAGCTGGAAATTGTGCGCGGCAAGGCCAATCGCGCACGCATCAACCGCGCGCAGGTCAAGCCCCGCGAGATTCTGGGCATCGTGCGCACGGTTGTGTTCGCTCCCGAGGATCTGTCCCTCGTGCGCGGCGATCCGTCGGTGCGCCGATCTTTCCTGGATGATCTGGCTACGCAGCTCTCCCCCATTCACGCCTCCGTGCGCTCCGACTTCGACCGGGTCGCACGCCAGCGCGCGGCGCTGATGAAGGCTGCCCAGGCCTCGCTCCGCCGCGGCCAGTCCCCCGACCTGTCGACCCTCGAGATCTGGGACCAGCAGTTCGCCGCCCTGTCCGCGCGCATCACGGCCACTCGCGCATCCATCGCATCGCGCCTGGAAGAGCCGGCCGCGCGCTCCTACGACGACGTCGCCGACTCCCCGCGCCACCTGCGCCTCGCCTTTGACGCCTCGGTCGACCGCGTCATCGGCACCGACCCCGAGAACCCGGCCAGCGCCGACCTCACCGACGTGGACGCTCAGACCGAGCGCATGCTCGCGGCCCTCGCGTCGGTGCGAGAGAAGGAAACTGAGCGCGGCGTCAACCTCGTCGGGGCACACCGCGACGACCTGACCCTCAGCCTCGGCACGATGCCCGTCAAGGGCTACGCCTCGCACGGCGAATCATGGTCGGTCGCCCTCGCGCTGCGCCTCGGAGCCTTCGAGCTGCTCAGCGACGACGGCGACACGCCGATCCTCATCCTCGACGACGTCTTCGCCGAGCTCGACTCCTCGCGCCGCGAGGGCCTGGCCGCCCTAGCCTCGAAGGCCGAACAGATCATCGTCACCTGCGCGGTCGCCGGCGACCTGCCCGCCTCCCTCGACCACCACGCGCTCCGCGTGCGCCTCGACCCCGAGCGCGGGACCGTCATCGACGAGGCCAACGATGAGTGAGCGCGAGGATGTGGCCGATGACGAGCTGAGCGTCCCGACAGCTCCCGGCGACGAAGTCGACGCCGACGAGTTCGTCGTCCGCGCGCTCGAACGGGCACAGAGCGTCGCCCGCACGCACGGCTACACGAGGTCCACCCTGCCCTCGTGGGGCCTCGACGAAACACGTCCCCGCCGCAGCCTCGACGGATCCAGCGAATACGCGGCCATCGAAACCGACGGATTCGGCCGCCTCGCCGACGAGGAGAACGTCTCCGAGCGAGCCGCAGCCCGAGCCGCCGCCTACCGCCACGCCAACGGGATCGAAGCCCCCGCCTCGTCGACAGAAGAAGACCCCGAGGGTGATCTCGCGGCCCTGCGCCAGGCCCTGGAGGGAACCGGCGCCTCGTGGAGCCGCGCCCCTGGCATGGCAGCCATGCGCCCGCGCTACCGCAGGGCCAACTCCCTGGGTGCCATCCTGGCGCGCACGATCAAAACCCGAGAATGGGACACCCCCACCAAGATGGGGTCGATCATGGCGAAATGGCGCGACATCGTCGGCCCGCAAGTCGCCGAACACGCCCGCATCGAGACCTTCGAGGGACACCGCCTGGTCGTGCGCACCGACTCCACCGCCTGGGCCAAACAGCTCCAGCTGCTCCTACCCACCATCGAGCGGCGCATCGCCGAAGAGGTCGGGTCCGGCGTCGTCGAGCAGGTCATTATCCGAGGCCCCGTCGCCCCCTCGTGGCGCAAAGGCCCATACGTCGTGCGCGGCCGAGGCCCCCGCGCCGACTACGGGTGACAGCTCCGCGCACGTCGGCGTCCAAATGATGTTTCTGACCGCGCGGTCTCTGATACGCTGTTCCGTTAGCCCGCGCGTGAGGGCTTGTTAAGGAGACATCATGAGCAATCCATTCGCCAGGAACGAAGGAAGCGCCCAGGGATTTGGCCAGCAGGGCGGATACCCCGGCGCCGCCCAGGGCGGATACCAGCAGGGATACGGCCAGCAGGGCGGATACGCCCCCGGCCAGTACCAGGGTGGATTCCCCCAGGGTGCACCCCAGCAGGGATACGGCCAGTGGAACCCGCAGGGTGGCTACGGCGGGCAGGGTGGATTCCCCCAAGGTGCACCCCAGCAGGGAGGCAAGTCCAAGGCGCCGCTCATCATCGGCATCATCGCGGCCGTCGTCGTCATTGCGATCATCGTCGGTGTCGTCATCTGGGCGATGTCGGGATCTGATTCCGACGACTCCACGAACACCTCCGCCCCCGCGCCCGGCACCTCCGCCCCGGCGAACCCGGGGAATGGCAGCGCAAACCCGGCAAACCCCGCGCCCGGCAACCCTCAGGCGCCGAGCAACACCAACCCGTCCGCCGCACCCACGCAGGGAAACGGAACGGGAGCCAACGGCTTGCTCAGCATGACCCCCGTGGGCGCTCACTGTCTCTACGAGATTACCGATATCTCGTACGGACCCAAGGCCGATAACAACGAGCAGACGCTCAAGATCACCTTCAAGGTCACGAACAAGGGTAATGCGGCGGAATTTGCTGGCATGTACCCCCGTCCGTACCAGAACAACGAAGAGCTCGGCTCGCCTAACTTCTTCCGGACTCCGGAGCCCGACGACTTCGAATACGTGCCTGGCGTAGTCGACGTTCCTGCTGGGCAGTCGGTCGAATATGTCGTCTACCGGGTTATCTCCGATAAGAGAGACCCCATCGAGTTCCGTGACCCCAACTGGCCCATCCTCCAGGGCCAGGGCAAGGATTACCAAAAGTGGACATGGCAGCCGAAGTGATCAGCTGATCAGGCGTCGCGCACGCATCCGCTCAGAGCTCTGTATCAGCGTCGTACGGAGCCTCCTGGCGTGCGAATCGTTGCTGCTGACGAGTGAGTGACGGGGCCGCC
>CATYYP010000128.1 GCA_958415245.1 Schaalia odontolytica
CTGATACATACAGGAACAATCTGACAAGTTATCCACAGATTTTCCAAAACGCCACGCGGGCGACACACATAGGTTCATCATGTCTCTAACAGTCACAAACTGAAGGAGACCATCATGAACCTGATGCATCACACGGCGATCCTGTGGCGCGGGCCGGGCAGCGTCCAAATTGGTGGCGATCGCGCCCGACACGTGCGCCTCGACGACCTGCACGCCAGCGACCAGCTCTGGCTCGCCAGCCAGGCCAGGCCCATTCACGCTTCGGACTCTCCCGAGGCATCGCCCGACCTCCTCGCTGCGCTGGCCGCGGCGGACCTCGTGGAGCACCCCGACCGACGCCCACTCCTGTCCGTAGGTGTTCTCGGCGCGGTACCAGCCGCTGTCCTCGCTCTCCGTTCGTTGGTCGACACCCTCGCACTGCGGCTCCGCATCGACGCGCCCACCCTGGTGGACGGCGACTGGGATCACGTGTTCGGCGGCGCCTACACGGGCACGCCACGCTCGCGTGCGGTGCGCCGAGAACTCTCCTCACTGATCCCGCTGCCCGACCTGCACGCCCAGGACGCGCCGGACGTCGCCCTCGTGTCGGCGGATCGGGCGCAGGACCCCGGCATCCCCTTCGAACTGATGGCCACAGACACACCCCACCTGCTCATCACGCGCGGAGAGCACTCCTACGAGATTGGGCCGTTCGTGATTCCCGGCTCCACGCCGTGCTTCCACTGTATCGAGCACGCGCGCGCCGAGCAGGATCCCTACCACCTCACCCACCTGCGAGAACTCGCCCAGTGGCCACTCGGGCCACTCCCCCAGCTGGCACACTTCGCGGCCGCCCTGCGGATTGCCCGCCTGCTGCGCGACTTCGCCTCAGGGGTACTCACCCCGCACCTGTGCGCCGAGATCGCCACGGTCGACGAGGACGGAACCATCACCGTCGAACGCGCGATCGGCGCCCACGAATGCGTCTGCGGCATCGATGGCGTCGCCTGCTAGCTCAGGCCCCTTCGTCGACGATGACCTCTTCGCCGCGCACCAGTGCGAGCACCGGGGCGGCAAAGCGTTGCACCTTCACGTCACCGATGCCACGGATAACGCGCAGCTGCGTCGTGTTCTTTGGCATGGCCTGAGCGATGTCGCGCAGGGTCTGATCGGTGAACACGGCGAAAGGCGGCACGCCCGCCTGACGCGAGACCTCGAGACGCCACGCCTTGAGGCGCCCGAAGAGCTCGATCGCCTGGGGCGAAGCCTCCTCCTCGAAGGCCTGGTTGAGGGCGCGCGTGGAGGCACGCGCCTTCTTCTTCGGCGCGCCCACTCCCGCTTCCTCGGGCCAGATACCGTCAAGCAGGCGACTGCGCTTGCGTTTGCCGCGTCCATCGGCACCCCGCGAGCGCGCCCACGACAGGGTCAGCAGGTCGCGGGCACGGGTGACGGCCACGTACAGCAGGCGACGCTCTTCCTCGCGTGCGGCCGCGGTCTTTGCGTACGAGATCGGCAGGAGGCCTTCGGCGACGCCGACGAGGAAGACGGCGTCCCATTCGAGGCCCTTGGCGGCGTGGATCGTGGCCAGCTCGACGCCGGCTTTGTCCGGTTCGACCTGGTAGGCGACTCGTTCGTCGAGCTCCGCCACAAAGGCGGCGAGTGTCTCCGCTTTGCTGTCGTCCGCCCAGCCGACGATCGCGTTCATGTTGGACCAGCGCTCGGATCCCGCCTGACCGGAGGGTGCCTCGGGCGCCCAGCCGACGCCCGAGAGGACCTCGCGGACAATCTCGCCCACGCTCCCGTCGTCGGTGGCGGCCGCCGCCGCTGCCCGCAGGCGCGAGATGGCGGTACGCACGTCGTCACGCGCAAAGAAGGGCTTTCCCCCCGCGACGGCGACGGGAATTCCACGCGCCCCCAGGGCCTCTTCGAAGGCCTGGGATTGGCCGTTCGTACGCATGAGGACCGCAATCGAATGGGGTGCCATCCCGCCCGCGATGAGGTCTGCGATCGAGGCTGCGACGCCCTCGGCCTCGGCCCGATCATCGTCGTAGGTGCGGTAGGTGACCTGGGCGCCGCCGTCGCGCTGGCTGGACAGGCGCACCGTGCCCTCACGCTGGGTCGAGCAGGCCAGGACGTCGTTCGCCAAGCTCACGATCTGCGGGGTCGAACGGTAGTCGCGGGTCAGCTCGACGATGCGTGCGCCCGGATGCTTGCGTCCGAAACCGGTCAGGTAGTCCGGGGACGCGCCCGTAAAGGAGTAGATCGTCTGCGCGACGTCGCCGACGACGCACACGTCGTGGCGCCCACCCAGCCACAGGTCGAGCAGACGAGCCTGGAGGAGGTTGACGTCCTGGAACTCATCGACCACGAAGGAGCGGTACTGCTTGCGCACGATCGAGGCGACGTCGGCGCGTTCCTGCAGCATGCCGCACAGGTAGATGAGGATGTCCTCAAAGTCGATGACGCCGCGTTCGTTCTTCGCGTCCTCGTACACGTCGAGGAGTCGCGCCATGTCGCCCGCGTCCAGCCCGGCGGGCACGTCGTGGCGCAGGCGAGCCACGCGCGAGGCGTAGTGCGCGGCGTCGATCATCGACACCTTTGCCCATTCGACCTCGGCCGCGATGTCGCGCACGTTCGTGCGGTCGATCGTGATCCCCAGGCGCGCGGCGGAAGCCGCGACGAGGGACGCCTTGTGCGGGATGACGTCAGGCAGCGGACCACCCACGACGGTGGGCCAAAAATGACGCAGCTGGCGCAGCGCGGCGGAGTGGAAGGTACGCGCCTGAGCCTTGGGAACACCCAGCTGGGCCAGGCGGTGGCGCATTTCGAAGGCCGCACGCTGCGTGAAGGTCACGGCGAGCACGTTGGACGGGTCGAAGGCACCGACGGCCGCCCCGTACGCGATGCGGTACGTGATCGCGCGGGTCTTGCCGGTGCCCGCGCCCGCCAGGACGGCGAGCGGGCCCGCCACCTGCGTGGCGACGGCGCGCTGATCGGGGTCCAGTGCCTCCAGCAGTTCCTCGGGGTTCATGGTCCCCATTGTTCCATCGCCCACGCTCAGTTGCGTCCCGCGCCGTCCGGGCCGCTCGGCAGCTCCTCGCCGTACCACTCCCGCAGCAGCGCGTAGGCGATCGAGGCACGACCGGGGGCGCTGATCTCGCCGGATTCCAGCGCGCGGGTGAGCTCGTCGCGGCTGTAGAAGCGCGCCCACTCGATCTCCACACCGTCCGCCTGCGGGGTGGGGCGCGGCGAGGCCGTGCGAGCCCGATATCCCATCATCTGCGAACGCCCGAAGGGCCACGGCTGCGTCGCGACGTAGGTAGGCGTCTCGATCTCGATGCCCACCTCCTCGGCGACCTCGCGGGCAACCGTAACGTCCGGGGACTCCCCGGCCTCGACGTAGCCGGCAATGATCGACACGAAGCCGGGCCGCCACAGCGCGTTGTGCGCCAGGAGAACACGCCCGTCATGATCCTGGACGAGGACGATGATCGCCGGGTCCTGGCGCGGATATTCAAGTCGCTCACATGTCTCGCATTGCGCGGCCCATCCGCCGGACACCAGCTGCACGGGCGCCCCACAGCGCGGGCAGAAGCGGTAGTTGGCATGCCAACCCGCGAGCGCGAGCGCAGTCAGCGCCAGGGCCGCGTCATCACCGTCAAGCTGCCACCCGCCCGTGCGCAGGTGCTCCCAGCGGCCCCAGGCCTCGTCCCGACTCGTCTCGATCGCGACGACGGAGCGTCCCCGCGCGACACCGATGAACGAGGCCGTCCCTCCCTCGGTAGCACGCACGGCCTCGTCCCCACTCAGGCGCTGCAGGACAGGGGCTCCCGAGGAGGATGCCTCAACCTCGTCAAGGAGAACGAAGCCGGCGCCGTCCACGAGAATGACATCGGCCTCACCGGCGCGCACCAGGGCGACGGGAGCCACGGATTCACGCAGAGCGACGGCCGGGTCGACGTGACCGCGGACGAGAGGTAGATCAAGACTCATAACTCCACGGTAACGCGGTGGGCTACCCTAGGCACTATGACAAATACTCCCCTGCGCGCCGATGGGCGCACCCCCTCCCAGCTCCGTCCCGTCTCCATTACCCGCGGTTGGTCGGGCACCGGTGAGGGTTCCGTCCTCATCGAGTTCGGCAACACCCGCGTCCTGTGTGTTGCGTCTTTCACCGAAGGCGTGCCGCGTTGGAAGCGCGACTCCGGCGAAGGCTGGGTGACCGGCGAGTACTCGATGCTCCCGCGTGCGACCGAGCAGCGCTCCTCCCGCGAGTCCGTCAAGGGCAAGGTGGGCGGCCGCACTCAGGAAATCTCGCGCCTCATTGGCCGCTCCCTGCGCGGCATCGTCGACGTCTCCGCGCTCGGCGAGAACACGATCGTCCTGGACTGCGACGTTCTGCGCGCCGACGGCGGCACCCGCACCGCAGCGATCACGGGCGCTTACGTGGCCCTCGCGGACGCGGTGACCTGGGCGAAGGAGCAGGGCATCCTCAAGCCCTCCGCCAAGGTCCTCACCGACTCGATCTCCGCGATCTCCGTGGGCGTCATCGACGGCACCCCCATGCTGGACCTGCCCTACGTCGAGGACGTGCGCGCCGAAACCGACATGAACGTCGTGCAGACGGGCGATGGCCGCTTCATCGAGGTGCAGGGTACCGCCGAGCATGCCCCCTTCAACCGCGATGAACTCAACGAGCTGCTGGACCTGGCAACCCTGGGTAACGCCCGGCTCGCGGAAGCGCAGAAGCTCGCGCTTGAGGCTCCCCTCATGGAGCGCGTCGAGGTGCGTCCGTGAACGCGCGCCTGGTCTTCGCGACCTCCAACGCACACAAGGTCAGCGAGCTCGAGGCCATCCTGGCCCCCGCGTGGGAGGGCTTCGAGGCCGGCTGCGTGGCCCGCATGAGCGATTTCGACGTGGCTTCCCCGGTCGAGGACGGTGTGACCTTCGAGGAGAACTCCCTCATCAAAGCCCGTGCGCTGGCTCGCGCCACCGGCCTGGCTGCCATCGCCGACGACTCCGGTATCACGGTGGACGTGCTGGGCGGGGCGCCCGGTATCTTCTCCGCGCGCTGGGCCGGCTCCCACGGGGACGACGCTGCGAATCTGCGTCTGCTCATCAATCAGCTCTCCGACGTTCCCGACGCCCACCGCGGAGCAGCCTTCGTGTCGGCCGCCGTCCTCGTGACCCCGGACGGTCGCGAGTTCGTCGAGCGCGGCGAGGTGCGCGGCACCCTGACGCGTTCCCCTCGCGGCGACGGCGGGTTCGGCTACGACCCGATCTTTGTCCCCGACGGCTTCGAGGTCACGACCGCTCAGATGAGTGCGGAACAGAAGAACGCGATCAGCCACCGCGGCATCGACTTCCGCGCCCTCATGCCCCACATCGTGGAGTACCTGCGCGGCTGAGAAGCACCGCAGACACAAATGTGCCGGGCACCCGAGGGTGTCCGGCACTTGTGTGTTGCGCCCGCAGGCGCGCCATCAACGGGCGACGAGGTTGCCGAAGATGGGGCGGTCCATCGAGAACTGCAGGGGGTTGCGCTGTTGGCGCCACCTGCGGTGATGGGCGAGGCGTTGAAGGAGTGATGCGACGAAACGAGACATTGTGTGCTCCTCTTTGAGTACAGTGCGATGGATCTGTCACCGCGTCATACTGACATAGTGCGCCTCACAGT
>CATYYP010000129.1 GCA_958415245.1 Schaalia odontolytica
CTCGGCGAGGACGGAGAGCTGGGTGCCGATATTGCCGTAGCCGATGATCCCCAGGGTGTGCCCGCGCACCTCGTGGGCGCCGTCCGCGCTCTTGTCCCACACGCCGCGGTGCAGACGCGAGTTTTTGACGGTGACGCGGCGCGAGAGGTCGATGATCTCACCGATTGCGAGCTCGACGACGGAGCGCGTGTTGGAGTAGGGGGCGTTGAACACGGCGACGCCCATCTCGGTGGCGGTGGCCAGGTCGATCTGGTTCGTGCCGATGCAGAAGGCTCCGATGGCCTTGAGTTCGGGGCGCGCGCGCAGCACTCGCTCGGTGACCTCGGTCTTGGACCGCAGGCCCAGGTAGTCCACGCCTTCGAGCGCGTCGATGAGGTCGTCCTCGGACAGGGCGCCCGTCACGCGGGTGACCTCGATGCCGAACTTGGCGAAAATATCGTCGGCGACGTGGTGCGGGTTTTCCAGGAGCAGTGCGCGTGTCATGCCCCCATCATGGCAGACGGGAGCGGAAAGGGACATGCGGTGTCAGGGTGTGGTTGCTCCTACCACTCTTCCATGCCGGCGGGCAGGGGAGCGCAGTGGACGACGTGCACGTCGTGGGTGGCGCGCGTGAGGGCGACGAAAAGGTCACCGACACCATCACCGAGGATTTCCGCGGGTTCGACGAGGATGACCGAGTCGAACTCGAGGCCCTTGGAGGCCACCGCCGACAGGAGGCTGACACGCTCGGAGAGGGCCGTCTCGCCGTCCACGTCGGCTCCCCACGCGCGGGCGCGTTCATTGCCGACAATGAGGGCGATGCGGCCGCGGGAGGTCCCCGCCTCGTGATCGAGGCGTTCCTCGGCCTCGCGCTGGGCCTGGGCGACGGCGCGCCACAGGGGGCTGTTGTCCTTCGACGAGGCCGGGGTGTCCTCGGGCGCATCCACGTGGGTGACGCGGTAGCAATCCTCGACGTCGCGCACGGCAGTCATCGGGTAGAGGACGGGGACGCCGGCGCGGGCGACAACGCCTTCGGCGAGGGTCGTGAGGGTCGCGGGCGTGCGGTAGGAGACCGTCAGCGCGTACTCGGCCGCCAGGGCGCGGGCCGCAGGCCCGAGTGCCTTTTCCCACGTGGGCGGGCGCTTGGAGCCGCGACGCTGGTCGAGGTCACCCACGACCGTGAACGAACGGGAGGGGCAGCGGCGCAGCAGGGCGCGCCACGCCATGGGGGAGAGCTCCTGCGCCTCATCGACCACGATGTGGCCGTAGGCCCACGTGCGGTCCTTGGCGGCGCGCTCGGACAGTGGCGTCCAGGTGTCCTGCCCGGCCACCTGCTCGGCGAGCATCTGGGCGGTCACGATGCCTCCGCCCAGGTTCTGGGCCTCGATCGCCTCGCGGGCGCGCTCGATCGCTCCCTCGTCGGCCTCGCGCGACGAGGAGGAAGACGACGGCATGGGGCCGAGCAGCTCCTCGCACTCGTCCAGGATCGGCACGTCCGAGACCGTCCACGGCGCCGAGCGGGGGCGCACGAGGGCAGCGAGCTCGTCGGGACGCAGGGGGGAGCCGGCCTTGCGGTTTGCCGCCGCCAACACCTCGGGACGAGCGTAGAGGCGGCGCAGCAGTGTCTGTGCGCTTGTCGGCATCCACGCCGTGTTGATTGCGCGTCGGCAGTCCACGGAATCGCGGATTTCGATGAGCCAGGAGCGCTTGACCTCGGGATCGACGCCGCCCTCGGAGTCCGCGTCCCCGGCCTCGCGCGCCAAGCGCAGGGCCAAAACGTCCATGAGTTCGCGCGCGAAGGACTCTCGCGCCACGTTGTGCGCGCGGCCCGAGCGCTTCGCCCGCCGCCTCGCGCTCTCCACGTCGGCGCGCGTGAGCGTCACCTCGCGGTTCCACACGCGCAGCACCTGGTCGCTGTCGGGCAGCTTGGCCAGCGCCCGTACGGCTTCCTTGACGATCTTCGCCCACGCGGGCAGGCCCTTGATCCGCGCCACGGCCTCGTCCTCGCTCACGCGAGCGTTCACTCCCGGCACCAGGTCGCCCAGCGTCACCGAGACGACACCCGTCTCGCCGAGCGACGGCAGGACCTGCTCGATGTAGCGCAGGAACAGGCGCGAGGGGCCGACGAGGAGGACACCCGATCGTTCGAGGCGCTCGCGGTGGGCGTAGAGCAGGTACGCGATGCGGTGGAGGGCGACGGCCGTCTTGCCGGTGCCGGGACCGCCCTGCACGACCAGGAGGCCCTTGTCGGACGCGCGAATGATGCGGTCCTGCTCGGACTGGATGGTGGCAACAATGTCGCCCATGCGGCCGTCGCGGGCCTCGCTGAGGGCATGCATGAGGGCTCCCTCGCCCTGGAGTTCCAGCCCGGAAGCGCGGGAGGCGTCCAGCAGCTCGTCTTCGAGGCCGGTGACGCGTCGGTCACGGGTGGAGATGTGGCGGCGACGCACGACGCCGTCAGGCTCGGCGGAGGTGGCCTGGTAGAAGGGGCGTGCGGCAGGTGCACGCCAGTCAACGAGCAGGGGAGTGCCGTCCTCGTGGGACAGGGAGAGCCGACCCACGTGGCGGGTTGAACGATCAGCCATGTCGAGGCGTCCGAACACGAGGCGTTCCTCGACGCCTTCGAGGCGCGCGGCCATTTCGCCGAGGTGGGCCGACAGGGCCTCGCGCTCGGTCCATCCCTGGGCGTTGCCGACGCCGTGGGTCGAGTGGATGCGCCCCTGACGCTGCCGATATGAGGCTCGCAGAGCGTCCAGGCGTTCGTAGGCGCTGTCCACGAAATCCTGTTCGGGCAACGGAAGGTCGGTCGACGACTCGCGGTGCTCGTTCGTGGCCATGGGTCCTCCTCGATTATGGGCCTTCCATTGTTCCTTACTTTCGTCTCGCGTGCTCTCCTATGTGCGGTGTGTGCGCGACTTCGCCGCAAGCTCAAAACCATCTCCCGCGTGACGAGGTGGGCGCCGCCCGGGTACGTTAGACACGAGGCAGAAGAATCAGCATGAGGAGGAGACGTGAGTATCAACGCCACTGACCTGTATGCCGACGGTCCCGCCGCCGGCGCGAAGGCGAAGATTCTCCTCATCCACTTTGATGGGGCGATTGACGCCGGCGCCGCAGGGCGCATGGCGATCGGCCAGCTCCTGCGCTCCCTGCACAACGAGCGGGTCGCGACCTTCGATGCGGACACCCTCATGGACTACCGTTCGCACCGCCCGATCGTGACCGTGGACAACTGGGTGTCCTCCCCGGACATGGTGATGCCGGAGACCGTCCTTGACCTCGTCGAAGACGATATGGGCAACCCGATCCTGGTTCTGCACGGCGCGGAGCCGGATGCGCACTGGGAGTCGTTCACGAACGCGATCAACGAGCTGTGTGAGCGCGCCGGCGTCGAGATCACCTTCTCGCTGCACGGGGTGCCCTCGGGTGTGCCGCACACGCGACCGACGCCCGTGCACGTGCAGGCCACCGACGCGTCGCTGCTTCCCCCGGGGTCTGGCGTGATCTCGAACCACATGCAGTTCCCTTCGCCGCTGTCCACCTTCATGCAGATCCGCATGGGGCAACGAGGCATTGGCGGGCTGGCGCTGCTCGGCGCGGTCCCGTATTACATGGCGGACACCGGCTACCCGGCGGCCTCCTCGGCCCTGCTCACCTCCTTCGCGAAGTTCGCTGACCTGTCACTGCCCGTCGGTGACCTCGAGCAGGGAGCCGCGCAGGACCAGGAGAACATCGCCAAGCTCGTGGAGGGAAACCCCGACATCTCGCACACGGTCTCCAACCTCGAGGAGCACTTCGACGCGTGGACCGGAGGGGAGGGCGCGATCCCGCTGCCCGGACTCGGTCAGCGCCCGTCGGCGGGCGGCGAGGAGAAGGCCCCGAAGGACATCGGTGACGTCATCGAGGCCTACCTGGCGCAGGTCTCGCGCGCCCAGGACGAGGAGATCGAGTCCGTTCAGCGCGCCCCGCGCACCGAGGAATCCGTGGAACCTTCCAAGCCTGACACGATCGAGGACGTGCTCGCACGCATCGAGGCGCGTCGCAACGGGCACGGTCCCGGCCCCTCGGCTCCGCGTCACCGCGCCTGAGGAAGGCACCGCGCCCAGGTGTGGGGGCGCGCCTGTGCGCCGCGGCCTCGTTAGTCGGCCTGCTGGTATCCCACCTGGGCGTCCGTCAGTGCCGGCGTGCCCGCGACCCAGCGCAACAAGTCCGCTGGCCTCGTAATGCGGGCCGGGAGAGCGAGCATACGCAGGGCCCGGTCGATCTGATCAACGTCCACGACGTCGGCGGCGCTCGCCAGGGCGACGACGTTGCCGCGCCGTCCCCCTCGCCCCACCTTCGGGTCCTGGATGGAGGCCACGAAGGGGAACACCTCCTGCAGGGCGGCCACGTCCTGACGCGCGTTGGCAGGGCCTCCATGCGCGCAATTGACGAGGTATACCCCCGAGGCCGTGAGGGCGCGCCGTGCCCGATCGGCGCACTCCACCGTGCGCAGATGATCGGGAGTCACGCCCGACGCGAAGGCGTCGCGCACGATGACGTCGAAAGAACCCTCGCGCGTCTCGTCGAGGACCGCGCGCCCGTCACCAACGCGGATCTTGACCTGTGGGGCCTTGGGGATGGGGAAATGCTCACGCACCTGCTCGGCCAAAAGCCGATCGACCTCCACCGCGACGTGGCGTGAATTCGGGCGAGACGAGGACCAGGCGCACGCAAGTGCGCAAGCCGCGCCGCCCACGTGGAGCGCGCGGAAACGATCCTGGGGGCCCCACAGCGAGGACACGACGGCGTCCATGTGCTGCATGTACTCGAACTCTAAGTACGCGGGGTCCGACGTATCGACCGCAGACGATTCGACGTCGCCCAGGAACAGCGTCGCGCGCGGACCGTCCCAGCGGATACGGGCCGGACCGAAATCCGTGTCGAAGGAGATGTCGCGTGACGAAGATGAGCGTGCCATGGTGGACACTGTAACCATGGACGACGCCCACGGACACAGGAGGTGACATGTCAAACGCTCCCAGGGACGCGCGCGCTAAACGCGACTGGGGATCGGACGATAGTGCCACGCCGATCCTGCACGTCGACATGGATTCCTTCTTCGCGCAGGTCGAAATGCGTGAGGACCCGAGCCTCATCGGCCGCCCCATCATCGTGGGCGGCACGTCCGGGCGCGGAGTCGTTACCTCCGCCACCTACGAGGCCCGGGCCTTGGGCGTGCGCGCCGGCATGCCAACCTCGCGCGCCCGCGCCCTGTGCCCGAGCGCCGCATTCATCCCCGGCAACCACGGCCTCTATCAACGCTATTCCCGCCAGGTCATGGCGATTCTCGCCACCGTCACCCCGGACCTCGAGCAGGTCTCCATCGACGAGGCCTTCCTCGACGTCTCCGGGGCGCGCCGCAGGCTGGGATCGCCCACCCAGGTCGCCCACCTCATCCGCGCGCGTATCCGCGAAGCCGTCGGGCTGCCCGCATCCGTCGGAATTGCTGCCACCAAGTCGGTCGCCAAGATTGCCTCCTCGCACGCCAAGCCTGACGGCCTGCTCCTCATCCCGCAGGCGGCCACGGTCGACTTCCTCCACGGACTGCCCGTTGGAGCACTGTGGGGAGTCGGGGGAAAGACCGCGGCGATCCTTGATCGGGAGGGGATC
>CATYYP010000130.1 GCA_958415245.1 Schaalia odontolytica
TTTTTTCCCGTACGGTTAGGTTCATGAACATCACACGACGCACCCTGACAGCCTCCGCTCTCGTCGCTGCTACCACGCTCGCCCTGGGCGCCTGCGGCTCCTCGAAGCCCCAGACTCCTGCGGCTGCGCCCACCGCCGAGGCCACCACGGCTGCACCCACCCAGTCCGCAACTCCCGCCTCGGTTCCGACGGTCCCGGGTTACCGCCCCGGCGAGATCCCCCCGATCCCGCTCTTCTCGGTTCCCGCGATCGACGTGTTCGCCTCGAACGCGGATAAGGCCGTCGTCCAGGCAGCCTCCTCGTCCCTCGCTTCCGTTCCTGGCGTGACGGTCTCCCCCGCCAAGTGCGACGGCACGTCCCTGGTGTCCGGCTCGACGGTCCTGGGCGGCGACGGCTCCGCCGTTTCCTCCAACGATAAGGGCACGGTCGTTAACGACGGCACCGGCTCCGGCGTCATCACCGAGGGTCCCATCTCCATCATCTACGGCGGCGATGGCTCGGGCACCTACTCCAATGCCGACACCATGGTGACCATCACCGTCGAGGCCGACGGTTCGGGCACCTACTCCACGACGACGACCAGCATCATCCTGGACGGCAATGGCGGCGGCAACTACTCCAATACGACCTCCATGGAGTCGATCATCAACAAAGGTGACGGCTCCGGCCAGTTCTCCAAGGGCACCGTCACGATCATCAACAACGGCGACGGCACGGGCAGCTACTCGGACGAGAAGCTGACGATTCAGAACAACGGCAACGGCACGGCCACCGTCAACGGCGTGACCGTCAACGACGCTCCGAAGGTTGAGAAGGTCGGCAAGCTCGGCAAGTTCCCGGCCGTCGAGTCCCTCAAGCCCGTCGAGTCCTGCGGCACGGTCATCACCCTGGAGGACGGCGTCCTCTTTGACTTCGGCAAGTCCGACATCCGCCCCGAAGCCGCCCAGACCCTGAAGAGCCTGGCAGGCGTGCTCAACAACGCGAAGGTTCCCACCGCCCACATCTACGGCCACACCGATTCCATCTCGGACGAGGCCTTCAACCTCCAGCTCTCGCAGGAACGCGCGGATGCCGTGTCCGCCGAGCTGAAGAAGGACGGAGTGAGCGCGATCCTCGATGCGACCGGCTACGGCGAGTCCAAGCCCGTCGCACCCAACGAGAACGCAGATGGTTCGGACAACCCGGCCGGCCGTGCGCTCAACCGCCGCGTCGAGATCTTCATCCCCGCCTTCTAGTACTCTGATTGACGTTTGACCAACTGATCAACATACGAAAGGGAGACACCATGTCCCTGAAGTCCTTCCTTCCCGCCGCGGCCGCCCTGGCCGTCGCGACCGTGGCCCTGACCGGCTGCTCACAGACCGCGAACGTCTCCGGCGGCGACTCCTCCGCCCCCGCGGCTTCGTCCGCCCCCGAGGCCTCGAGCAACCCGCGCACGGACACCAAGACGGATTCGTCCACCGACTCCGGCAAGTCCGACACGTCGAAGGATTCGGGTAAGTCCGACGCCTCCGGCGCCTTCACGGTCAACGAGTCCAACGCTCACGTCGAGATCCCCGCGGGCACGAAGTCCGTCGTTGTCAACGGCTCGAACAACCACATTGAGGGCGAGGCCGTCTCCGAGATCACGGTCAATGGCTCCCAGAATGCCGTCGACGTGAAGTCCGTCCAGACGGTGTCCTTCACGGGCTCCAATAACGCTGTCCAGTACGAGGACGGAAACGCTCCTCAGGTTGGCAGCGACTTGGGCGCGCATAACGTCGTCTCCAAGGACTGACATCCGACGCACAATGAGGGGTGGCACGCATAACGCGCGCCACCCCTCATTGTGTAAAAAGAATTGCGGGCGCACCTTTCGGTACGCCCGCAATTGCGTCACGAATCAGGCGTGTGCCTTGCGGTAGGCCTCAACGATCGGAGCGGGAATGCGACCGCGGTCGGACAGCTCGAGTCCCTCTTCCTTTGCCCAAGCGCGAATCTTCGCGTTCTCCAGGCGCTGCGTGGGGTTGCCGGCGTTGCCACGGCGGCGGGTCGAACCCACCTTGCGACCAGCCTTAATGTAGGGCTGAATGGCCTCGGCAAATTCCTCGAAATGCGCGCGGCTCAGATCAATTTCGTACGACGCGCCATTAAAGGCGAAGCGAACAGTCTGATCGGCGGGGGTGCCATCGAAGTCGTCGACAATTTCGACAATCTTCTTCGTCTTTTTCATGTATTCATTCCTCTCGAAGTATTTGGTTTCATTCTCTGACGAGTTCCGATGCTTATTGCACTGCAATTAGAGTAACTCAAATCAAACAATTCAGATCATTCGATCATTCATTCTGAGAACGTGACGTGCGCTGCACCGATTTATACCTGCGTCTAATTGAAAGTTATACTCGTAGGCAGCCCGAGGCCGATTCGGCCTCACCCGGAAGCATCGAACGAGGAGATCCAGTGAGCCGAGCACACCACCCCCGAGCGGCGGCCTGGGAGCTCTACTTCACCACGACGGCTCGCCTCACCGAGCGCATCGAAGCCGCCCTTAAGTGCCAGGCCGGTCTGTCGATGCCCGAATACTCCGTGCTTCTCATGACCGACCGCGCCGGCGAGGAAGGCATCCGCCCCTCCCGCCTCGCCCACCAGGTCGTCTTCTCACGCTCGCGCCTCACCCACACGATGAAGCGCCTCGAATCTAGAGGCCTCATCGAGCGCCGCCCGTGCGAAGGCGACGGGCGCGGAGGCCTCGTCTCCCTGACGCCAGCCGGCAAGGCCCTCTTCGACGAGGCCGCCCTGGTCCAGCGCGACGTCATCCGCCGCCTCTTCCTCGACGACATCACGCCCGAGGAAATCGACATGCTCACCGGCCTGTTCACGCGGGTGAGCGAACGCCTCGACTCCGACACGCCATGTCCGTGAGCACGCGCCGCCTCGCGGTCGCAACGCTTCTCACCGGGCTTATCGCCGGCCTCGTCGGCCTGGCGTGCATCCATCTGCTCCACTGGATCCAGGCGGTTGCCTGGGACATGCACGGCGGCACCCTCCTGGAGGCTGTGAGTGCTGTTTCTCCCGCCCGTCGCATCGGTGTCTTGACGCTCGCCGGTGTCGTCGGCGCCCTGTCCTGGTTCCTGCTGTTCCGCCGTAACAAGGCCGTCACTTCGGTCTCCGGCGCGGTGGGTGGGACCCCCATGCCTCCCCTGCGCGCCACCTGGCACGCCCTCACCCAGGTTCTCATCGTCGGCCTCGGCGCCTCCGTGGGGCGCGAGGTCGCGCCGCGCGAGATGGCCGCCGCATTCAGCGCGGCCGCCGCCGACCGCCTGGGCCTCGCCCCCGAGGACCGGCGCATCATCGTCGCGTGCGGCGCGGGCGCGGGCCTCGCCGCCGTCTACTCGATCCCCCTGTCGGGCGCGATCTACACCCTCGAGATCCTCCTCGTCTCCCTGTCCGCGCGCGCCGTCGCCCCCGCGCTCATCACCTCGGGGATCGCGGTCCTCATCTCCACGGGATTCACGAGGCCGGCCTTCTTCTACACGGTCCCGCCCCTCACGCCGTCGCTCTCCTTGACGGTCTTCGGCGCACTCATGGGGCCGGTGCTCGGCGCCGCGGGGTGGGTCTTTAAAGAGGCCGTCGCACGCACCGGCGCAATCCGACCGCGCGACTGGCGCATCCTCATCACCCTGCCGCTCGCGTTCGTCGTCGTTGGCCTGGTCTCCACCCGCATTCCGTCGGTGCTCGGCAACGGGCAGGCCAGCGCACAGACACAGTTCGATGCGACATGGGCGGCGGGCGCGGGACTCGCGTTCGCGCTGTTGGTCCTCCTCGCCAAGACGGCCACCACATTCCTGACGATCGGCGCGGGAGGCTGGGGCGGAGTCCTCACCCCCGCAGTCGCGCTCGGCGCAGGACTGGGCACCGTCATCGGCTTGCCGTGGGCGGCCGCCTGGCCCGGATCCGAGATCGCCGCCTTCGCGTTTATTGGCGCGGCAGCGTTCCTCGGCACCTCCATGAAGGCGCCCTTCACGGGGCTCATCCTGGTCATCGAATTCACCGGCCAGGGCGCCACGATCCTCGTGCCCGCGGTCCTCGCCGTCGGCGGCGCAACGGCGGCCGCAACCTGGCTGAGCCGTCGGGCCCACCACTAACCGCGCGTCACCGCCCGGGGAACCCCGGCCTCGTCCCCGAGGAGAGGAACCTCAGATCTGCGCGAGCGCCTGATCCAGGTCCGCGATCAGATCGCCGGCATCCTCCAAGCCGACCGCCAGGCGCAGAAGCGTGCCGGGCACGCCGCCCACGCCGCCGACGCGCGTCGAGTGCGTCATGATCGCCGGGTGCTCAATGAGGGACTCCGGCGCGCCCAGGGACGCAGCCAGTGCGAAGACGCGCGTGCGCGTCGTCAGCTCGATCGCCGCCTCCTCGGTGGCGACCTGGAAGGAGAGCACACCTCCCACGCCGGCCGGGTTCTGACGCTGAGCCAGCTCGTAGCCCGGGTCCGAGGCCAGCCCCGGATAGTGGACGGCCGTGACCTTCGGGTGGGCGGCCAGGAACTCGGCGACCTTCTGCGCGTTCTCTCCGTGACGCTCCACGCGCAGGGCCAGCGTCTTGAGGCCGCGGTGAGCCAGGTACGTGTCGCGCGGGGAGGGCACGTGCCCGAGGGCCATCTGCAGCTTGACGGCCTCGGCGGCGGCGTCACGCTCCCCAAAGAAGGGCTCGACGTGCGCGGGCAGCTCCAGGCCATCACGCAGGACGAAAGCGCCGCCGATCACGTCCGAGTGGCCGCCCACGTACTTGGTCGTCGAGTGCACGACGACGTCCGCACCCAGCTCGAGGGGCCGCTGCAGGACCGGCGTCGCGAAGGTGTTGTCCACGACCAGCAGACCGCCCACCTCGTGCGTGAGGGCCGCGATCGCGGCGATATCCGTGACCAGCAGGAACGGGTTCGACGGCGTCTCCACCCACACGATCTGCGGGCGCGAGGCGCGGATCACGCGCTCAGCCTCGGCCAGGTCGGTGAGGTCCACGGCCTCAGAAGTGATGCCCTCGGCGGGCTTAATGACGCTCAGAAGCTTGTGGGTGCCCCCGTACACGTCGGTCGAATGCACGACGTGGTCGCCGGGGCGCGCCAGCAGGCGGATCACCGTGTCCTCGGCGCTCATACCCGAGGGGAACGCGAAGCCGTGCGTCGCCCCCTCCAGGGCCGCGAGCGCACCCGCGAACGCGTTGGTCGTCGGGTTGCCGCAGCGCCCGTATTCGTAGCCTTCTCGCAGCTCGCCGGGCCGATCCTGCACGAACGTCGATGCAACGTGAATCGGAGGCACCACGTCGCCCGTGATGGGGTCCGGGTCGAACCCGGCGTGGATGGCCAGCGTGGAGAAGGTCGTACAGTCAGGCGTGCTCATGCCTCCACGCTACGAGGCCGGGGCCGCATCCGCTGGAGGGTTTCGTCCGCCGGTCGATTGTGACAGCGCGCGCCTACACCCAGCCGGCCAGCGCGATGCGCGCCTGCTCCTCCAGGGAAGCGACCGCACCCTCCGAGTCATTGCCCCAGGGCACGTAGTGGAAGTCCCCGCCCCCGGCCTCGACGAAGGTCTCGCGGTTGAGCTGGTCGATCTCCTCGAGCGTCTCCAGGC
>CATYYP010000131.1 GCA_958415245.1 Schaalia odontolytica
CTTCTAAACGTTGCGCCCGTTGATACCGGAGCGTGCCGAAGCCGCAACGAGCAGAAAACGAAGGAGGCCGGAGCAGGAATCCCTGCTCCGGCCTCCTTGTATCAGCCTACGGCGGTCAGCGCACCTGCGAGGCGGGCACCAGCCACACGGCGCCCAGCGGCGGCACGCGCAGCGACGCGGAGACCGGGCGGCCGTTCCACGGGGTGTCCTCGGCGATGATCGTGCCGACGTTGACGACGCCCGAGCCGCCGAACTCCTCGGAGTCCGTGTTCAGGATTTCGACCCACTCGCCGCCGAAGGGCAGGCCCACGCGGTAGCCCTCGTGCGGGTTGCCGGCGAAGTTCGAGATGCACACGACGACCTCGCGGTTGCCCGCATCATCCGATCCCTTACGTAGGTAGGAGATCAGGTTATGGTCGCCGTCCGAGGCATCGATCCACTCGAAGCCCGTGTAGTCGTCGTCCCACATGGCGGGGGAGGACGCGTAGATCTTGTTGAGGCGCTCCACCAGAGCCGCGACGCCGGCGTGGCCCTCCTGATCCAGCAGCCACCAGTCGAGGGAGTAGGACTCGTTCCACTCCTGCTCCTGGCCGATCTCCTGGCCCATGAAGATGAGCTGCTTGCCCGGGTGGCTCCACTGGTAGGCGTACAGGGAGCGCAGGCCCGCCAGGCGCTGCCACTTGTCGCCGGGCATCTTCGAAATCAGCGAGCCCTTGCCGTGCACGACCTCGTCGTGCGACAGCGGCAGCACGTAGTTCTCGGAGAAGGCGTAGACCAGCGAGAAGGTGAGCTCTCCGTGGTGCCAGCGGCGGTTGACCGGATCCTCGCTCAGGTAGCGCAGGGTGTCGTTCATCCAGCCCATGTTCCACTTCATGCCGTAGCCGAGGCCCCCACCGGACGTCGGGGCAGTCACGCCGGGCCACGCCGTGGACTCCTCGGCGATCATGACAATGCCGGGGTGACGACGGTACGCGGTCGCGTTGGCTTCCTGGATGAACTCGATAGCCTCCAGGTTCTCGCGGCCACCGTACTGGTTGGGACGCCACTGGCCGTCCTTGCGCGAGTAGTCCAGGTACAGCATCGAGGCCACGGCGTCGACGCGCAGGCCGTCGATGTGGAAGTCCTCGAGCCAGTAGAGGGCGTTGGCGACCAGGAAGTTACGCACCTCGCGGCGGCAGAAGTTGAAGACGTAGGTGCCCCAGTCGGGGTGCTCGCCGCGCAGCGGGTCCGGGTCCTCGTACAGCGGGGTGCCGTCGAAGCGGCCGAGCGCGAAGTCGTCCTTGGGGAAGTGGGCGGGGACCCAGTCCAGGATGACGCCGATGCCCTCGCGGTGGAAAGCGTCCACCAGGTAGCGGAAGTCGTCCGGGGTGCCGTAGCGCGAGGAGGGCGCGTAGTAGGAGGTCACCTGGTAGCCCCACGAGCCACCGAAGGGGTGCTCGGCCAGGGGCATGAACTCCACGTGCGTGAAGCCCATCTGCTTGACGTAGGGGACCAGCTCGTCGGCCAGCTCGCGGTAGCCCAGGCCCTGACGCCAGGAGCCCGCGTGGACCTCGTAGATAGACATGGGGCCGTTGTGGACGTTGCGGTCCTTGCGGGCGGACATCCACTCCTGGTCGGTCCACTCGTGGAAGTAGTCGGTGACGACCGAGGCCGTAGCCGGGGGGATCTCGGTGGCGCGGGCCATCGGGTCGGCCTTCTGGAACCAGTTGCCGCCGGGGCCCTGGATCTCGAACTTGTAGCGGGCGCCGACGCCGACCTCGGGGACGAAGATCTCCCACACACCGGACGAACCCAGCGAACGCATGGAGGTCTGGGTGCCGTCCCAGTAGTTGAACTCGCCGACGACGCGCACGGCGCGGGCGTTGGGGGCCCACACGGCGAAGGCGGTACCCGTGGTCTCGCCCAGCTCGTCAGTGTAGGTCTTCACGTGCGCGCCGAGAACGTTCCAGAGGTTCTCGTGGCGGCCCTCAGAGATGAGGTAGGTGTCCATCTCGCCCAGGGTGGGCAGGTAGCGGTAGGGATCGTCGCGCACGGTCGTGTCCTCGCCGTAGGTGACGGACACGCGGTAGGCGGTGATCTCCTTGCCGGGCAGGGCCGCAACCCAGATGCCGCCGCGCTCGTGAGTGGCAGCGTATGCGCCGGTGGGGGTGATGATGTCGACCGCGTCGGCCAGGTGCGCGACGACTCGGATGGTGACTCCGTCGTCACCGAGGTGGGCGCCCAGCACAGAGTGGGGCGAGTAGTAGGAGCCTGAGGCAACGGCGTCGAGAATGTCGTCATTGACCGGGATCGGCGTAAGTTCGAAGCTCATGGATGTTCCTTACTCCAGAAGGGTGAACCGCTCAGTTCACTGGTGCTGATAAGTCTAACGTCTGACCGGCAAAAAAGGGAGCCGGGTCTCATATTGGCGGGGGTTATGGAGGGGCGTCGTCCGCCCGGCGCAGTGACGTGGTAGCGCCTGGCGCACGAGCCTCGTTAGGCCTGTGCCCAGGGCGACGAGTGCGCGGGCTCGACCTTGAAGACGTGGCCCAGGCGCGTCACGGGGGACAGCGACACCCAGTTGGACGAACCCCACACGTAGGAGCGTCCGTCCAGCTCATCGACGACCGTAATGTGACCACCCGGGGTGGCCAGGCCCATCGCCTCCAGATCGAGCTCGACCGAGGCATCCACGCCGTCGTGAGGATCCAGGGAGATCACGCAGATGACGGTGTCGGGTTTGCCGTCCGACGTGAACTTGCCGGGCATCTGACGCGAGAACGCGATGAGGCGATCCGAGGAGGTCGGGTGGATGCGGATCTGGTGGAGCTGGCGCAGCGCGGGGTGCTTGGCTCGCGCGGCGTTGAGCAGCGTGAACAGGCGCGAGATGCCGATCGGCTCGGCGTCCTCCCAGCGGCGCGGGCGGAACTCGTACTTCTCGTTGTTGTTGGGCTCCTGGTAGGTGCCGCGCGGCTCGTTCTCCACGAATTCGTAGCCGGAGTAGATGCCCCATGTGGGCGCACCCAGGGCTGCGAGCATCGCGCGGATCGCGAAGATCGCCGTGCCGCCGTCCCACATCTGCGGGGTCAGGATGTCGTGAGTCGTGGGCCAGAAGGCCGGGCGCATGAGGTGCGCCGTCTCTTCGGAGACCTCACGCAGGTACTCTTCGATTTCCTCCTTGGCGGTCCTCCACGCGAAGTACGTGTAGGACTGGTCGAAGCCGATCGCGCCGAGGGTACGCATCATGGCGGGGCGCGTGAACGCCTCGGCCAGGAAGAGCGTGCCCGGGTACTGCGCCTTGATGTCGGCGAGCAGGCGCTCCCAGAAGGGGATGGGCTTCGTGTGCGGGTTGTCGACGCGGAAGATCGTCACGCCGTGGTTGATCCACAGCTCGATGACGTCGCGCACCGCCTGGTAGATGCCCTCCGGGTCGTTGTCGAAGTTCAGGGGGTAGATGTCCTGGTACTTCTTCGGCGGGTTCTCCGCGTAGGCGATGGTGCCGTCGGCGCGCGTCGTGAACCACTCGGGATGCTCCTTGACCCACGGGTGGTCGGGGGAGCACTGGAGAGCCAGGTCGAGAGCGACCTCCAGGCCGAGGCCTCTGGCGCGCTCGACGAAGCGGTCGAAATCGGCGAAGTCGCCAAGCTCGGGATGGATCGCGTCGTGGCCGCCCTCGGGGGAGCCGATGCCGTAGGGCGAACCCGGATCGCCGGGGGCGGCCTCCAGGGAGTTGTTTTTGCCCTTGCGGTGCGTCGTGCCGATCGGGTGGATCGGGGTCAGGTAGACGACGTCGAAGCCCATGCCTGCGATGCGCGGCAGGTCCTCCGCGGCGCCCGCGAGAGTGCCGGAGACCCACGTGCCGTCGGGGCGCTGGAAAGCGCCCGCAGAGCGCGGGAAGATCTCGTACCACGCACCCGCCAGGGCCTTCGTGCGGGCCACGTCGAGCGGGTAGACGCGCGATGAACCGATCAGGTCGCGCAGCGGGTGATCGCGGAAGATGAGACGCACGCGCGAGGAGATACCCGCGGAGAGGCGCTGCTGGGCGGAATGACTGGTGTCGCGCAGGCGACGCGCCGCATCGGCCAGGACGTCAATGTCCGAGGCCGGGGGGCGCTTCTGGGAGGGGTTGCCGTAGGCCGTGCCTTCGGCCGCGCGTTCCATGAGGCGGGCGCCCTCCTCGAGCATGAGCTCGACGTCGACGCCGGCGCCGACCTTCACGGTCGCGTCGTGGCGCCACGTCGCGTAGGGGTCCGACCAGGAGTCAACGCGGAAAGACCAGGCGCCGGGCGTGTTCGCGGCCACCCAAGCCTCGTACCGGTCGAGGCCGGGGGCGATGTCGACCATGCGCGTGCGGGAGTATTCACCTCCGTCCGGGCGCAGCAGGACGGCCTCGGCGGCGAATGCGTCGTGTCCTTCGCGGAACACGGTCGCACGAATTGGGAAAGGCTCGCCTTCGGTCGCCTTGGCGGGAAGCGTGCCGTCTTCGATGACGGGGAACACTTCAATGATCGGGATACGGGGCAACAGTTTCTCGCTCACGAGACCCACAGTAGCCTATGGATGCGCGCGCGTGAAAGTGAGGCCCACGCCTCGGCTCTGCGACCGATGTTCGAATGATCTGTCAAGATTTTAAGTGTCGTCTAAAACGTTGGAATTCCGACAGAAAAGACGGAGGGTAGTCCCTGTATGTCCAGGAACTACCCTCCGTTGAGAAGATCGACGCTCAGCTTCCGCTGTTCTGCAGCCCCGCCATGACCGCACCACCAAAGAGGATGAACAGCAGGACGGTCGCGACGATGCCGATGATCTGCCAGATGAACAGGGCGCGCGCAAAGTTACGCTTCGAGGGCGAGCTGCCCGAACCGAGCGCGAGCACCAGCAGGTAGATGAAGCCGACCAGCGGGATGCCGGCGACGAAGAGAGTGAGCATCCACGAGCCGACTGAATCGTCGGGATGCTCGGGGAACTGGTTGTATGCCATGGTGGCCTCCGATATGAGTTGATGAAATCAGTAGTTCATCTGCATGGCGGTGCGAACCTCGGACAGGGTCTGGTCGGCCTGTTCGTTGGCGCGCTCGTTGCCGGCGTGCAGGATGGACAGCAGGTAGTCCTCGTTCGCGATGAGCTCGGCGCGGCGAGATCGCAGGGGAGCGAGCATCTCGTTGAGGGACTCGGTGACGAGGGACTTGAGGGTGCCCGCGCCCCCGTCGCCGATGCGGTCGGCGATCGCCTCGGGGGCCTCGCCCGTCGCCAGGGAAGCCAGCATGAGGAGGTTCGAGACCTCGGGACGGCCCTCGGGATCGAAGGTGATGCGGCGCTCGGCGTCGGTCTTCGCCTTCTTGAGGATCTTCGCGGTCTCGTCCGCGGTCATACGCAGCTCGATCGTGTTGCCGCGCGACTTCGACATCTTCTGGCCGTCCGTGCCCAGCAGCAGCGGGACCTCGGAGAGGAGGGCCTCGGGG
>CATYYP010000132.1 GCA_958415245.1 Schaalia odontolytica
TGCGTTCGAATGCCCGCGCTTTTGCCTCGGATCTGTCGCTCGAGGCCGATGGATGCAGAGAGGACGAGGGCGAGGAGCATCCAACCGATGCTCATGAGGGATTGCGTCATAGGAACCTCCTGCGGTGGCGTGGGTGGGTTTAGTGTAACTGCCCGGAGGGTGTGTGGCTCGTTTGGTGCGGGCGAGACTGTGGCGGGTAATGGGGTGACAAGAGCGGAAGGAGAACCCCGGCCTCGTTAAAGAATGAGAAAAGAATCTGTAAACGTCGACACAAGCGGTTGTGGGACTAAGATGGGACTCGACGATCGACAGATGAGGAACCGACTCATGGCTACCCCCACTCCCGACGACATCGCCAGTGATGTGCGCGAGCGCTCCAACACGGCGCTCAAGCGCGGCCTGGCGTCGCGTCATATGCAGATGATCGCCATCGGCGGCGCGATCGGCACGGGCCTGTTCCTGGCCTCCGGTGCGACGGTCGCGAACGCCGGTCCGGGCGGTGCCCTTCTCGCCTACGCGGCGATTGGCCTGATGGTGCTGCTCCTCATGCAGTCCCTGGGTGAGATGAGCGCGCACCAGCCGGTTGCGGGCTCCTTCCAGACCTTCGCCACGAAGTTCATCTCCCCGTCCTTCGGCTTCGCGATGGGGTGGAACTACTGGTTTAACTGGGCGGTGACGGTGGCCGCGGACCTTGTGGCATCGGGCCTCGTTATGGCCTATTGGTTCCCGTCCGTGCCGTCGTGGATATGGGCGGTGGGCTTCCTCGTCATCGTCGTCGGGCTCAACGCGCTCTCCGCGAGAGTTTACGGTGAAGCCGAGTTCTGGTTGGCCGCCATCAAGGTCGTCATTGTTATCGTCTTTGTCCTGTCGGGCGTCTTTATGATCGCCGGCGTGATGGGCGAAAACTCTCCTGGCCTGTCGAATTGGACGATCGGGGACGCGCCCTTCCATAACGGCTTCGTGGGCGTTATCGCGGTCTTCATGATCGCGGGCTTTTCCTTCCAGGGCACCGAGCTGGTGGGTGTGGCAGCGGGTGAGTCCGAGAATCCGCGCAGGGACGTGCCGCGTTCGATCCGCACGGTGTTCTGGCGCATCATGTTCTTCTACATCGGCGCGATCGCGGTCATCGGTACGCTGCTGCCGTACACCGACCCGAGCCTGCTGAGCGCGGCCGATGACTCGGCGAACAACATTGCCCAGTCTCCCTTTACTCTCGTGTTCGCGCGCATGGGTATCGGCGCGGCGGCCGCTGTTATGAACGCGGTTATCCTGACCTCGATCCTGTCTGCGGGTAACTCGGGCCTCTACGCGGCCTCGCGCATGCTGCACTCGATGGCCCTCAAGCGCCAGGCGCCCGCGATCTTCGCGCGCGTCACCAAGGGCGGCGTTCCCGCCTACGCGATGGCGGTGACGACGGTGACCGCGGCGCTTGGCTTCCTCACGCAGCTGGTCTTCAACGACGCGTATATCTGGCTGGTGAATATCGTCGGTATTTCCGGAATCATCATGTGGCTGGGTATCGCAGTCAGTCATATTCGTTTCCGCCGTGCGTACCTGCTGCAGGGGTATCGCCTCGAGGATCTGCCGTATCGATCGCCGTTCTTCCCGGCCGGCCCGATCATCGCTTTCGTCATGTGCCTGGTGGTCATGGCGGGACAGAACTATGAAGCGGTGCTTCATGGTCAGGTCTGGGAGGTCGCGTCCTCCTACATCGGCCTGCCGCTGTTCGGCGTGGTCTGGTGGGGCTACCACGTCGCGCGCAAGGATCGGGTGGTGCCGCTGGCTGAGATGGACGTGGCTCCCGTGGAGATCGAGCCGGTCACGCACTGACATCGACGAGGCCGGGGTTCAGTGGGCAGTTAACGCCCGGTGCGCCCCTTGTCACCCCTGGGCTCTGCCCGGCGTGGCGGTGCGTGAGCGGCGTGGCACTTCATAGGATGGGGCCATGATCAACACGCGACGCATTCTTGCCGTGACCTCCCTGTCCGCCCTCGTCCTGGGCATCGCTGCCTGCTCCCCGAAGAGCCCCCAGTCCGAGTCGGGGTCGACGGCCTCGTCCGCTTCCCCGAGCGCTTCCGCCTCTCAGAGCGATATGCCCGCCCAGAGCGGCGCTGGCCCTCAGAGTGGCGTGCCCGACGAGGGCAACCAGGCGCCCGAGGTGAACGTTGCCGATAATGACCAGCGTTGCGACCTGACGAACCTGCAGCCCTCCATCGACTCCCAGCAGGAGGCTGGCGGCACCACCTACGTGGAAATCGGCTTTATAAATGAGGGGCCCTCGTGCTGGATTGACGGCTTCCCGCAGATCATCTTCTCCAGCGGCGGCTCTGTCATCTCCACCGCCGTGCGCGACGGTGAGGACCCCGGCAACGTCTACACGATCGCTCAGGGCGGCCACGTGGGCGTGACCCTGACGGCAGAATCGACGGACGGAGTTGACGGGTGTAACCCCGCCGATTCGGAGCTGGTCGACATCATGCCCGAGGCGGGCATCGGCGTGACGAGCCTACAGCTGACCCTGCGCGTGTGCCAGGAGATGCCCTCGGTGTCGGTGGGCCCCTTCGAGCCGCGTTCCTGAGGAAGGCGCCGTCACTTCTGTGAACAGGGTGGGTGGCGAGACGGATGACGTCTCGCCGCCCGCCCATATTATTGAGCTCGGTGTTCGTTCCCCCTACGAGGTAATGGTCATTCCTGGTGACGGAATATGAGATTTGGGCGCGTGCTGCTACGCTGAACCAGCTGGAAGAAGTCGCGCATCCGCAGCGCCACACCGAGGTGTCCGCGATCGTGCGCGTGGCTCCTTCTTCCCCGGTTGACGCGTAACCCGTGCGCGCCGACTGTGCACACTGAGATCCTTAAGGAGACACTCCCATGGGTATGCGTTCCACGACCCAGGCATTCCAGTTCGACGTGCCGTTCGAGCAGCTGTTCCAGCTCGCCACCCCGGCCGCGCAGTCCGTTCCGAAGGCGACCGTGACGCTCGCCGACCCCAACCGTCAGGTTGTCACCTTCGATACCCCGATGGGCATGATGTCCTGGGGCGAGAACATCGTCGTCGGATTTATTCCCTCCGAGGCCGGCACCGTCGTTGAGATCACCTGCACGACCAAGGGCCTGCCCAACCTCATGCAGGACAGCCGCAACCGCAAGCTGATCGCGCAGTTCGTGACCGCTCTGTCCAACCTCGCGCAGACCACCGCAGTGGAGGTCGCTCGCTCCTGACGACCCGTGAGCGTCAGGCTCGGCCCCGGCCTCGTCGATTCCTGAACGAGGCCGGGGCCGGACTTTGCGCGCAGTACCTGCCGATTGCGGTGGGGGAGTGCGTACGCGATAGGCTGGATGCATGAGTGCCCTCGGGCGCCACGCGAGGAGGATCGGAGACGTATGAATAAGTTTGCGCCGCCCACAGGCGACGAGAACGTTGCTCCCGGGCCTGTGCCTGCCGAGCAGGCTGGCAACGAGCAACCGTTTTCCGCGTCGAGCGCTGCGGGGTATCGGGGTGCCTCCGCGCAAGTGAATCCGACACCTCCGGCTCCCCTGGGGCAACCCAGCCCTCAGATGATGCGACCGAGCTACGGCACTTTCTTCACGATCTACCATACGGATCGGCGCTCGCTGCATCCCTGGCTCGTGTGGGGCATCGGCCTCACGTTGGCGGTTCTCTTCACGTCAATCGGAATCTTCATCAACGACATGCTCTATGTCGCCGCTTCGGTAATCGGTGGCATCGTCTGCCTGATCGTGGGAGTGACGGAAGCAGGTTGGTCGCGCAGGCTCGTGAGTGTCGTGTCCACGCCCGAGGGATCAATTGTCCTGCGTCCTAGCGGTTTTCTCATGTCCATGCGTCTTGTGGGTACGTTGCTTACCACTGCGAGCGGTGTCTGTTTCTTCTTCTCGTTCTTCCTTGGGCCGTACCACGAGGTCAAGGAACTCACCACGTTCAACCTGTTGGGCGCGTTTGCCCTCGCGGCGTATCTGCTCTGGAAAATCGTTGGGTCACAGAGCGGTGAGTGCATCGTCGTCAGCCAGGAATGCGTGGACCTGTGGGGTAAGGGCGGAATTCACTACTCGATCCCGTGGAACGATCAGCCCAAGGTGATTGGGCAGCGCAACAACGGTAGGAGCCTGCTGATCAATGCCGGGCAGGATGTCGAATGCCCCATCGTGTTCATGACTCTGCGGCTCCTCCCTTCTCGCGTACAAAGCCTGCTTGCCTACTACCAGAAGAAGCCTGAGGCGCTCGACCGTCTCTTCACGTCCGAGGCGTACGACGACGCGATGAAGGCCCTGGACTGGCGCTAGGCGCGCGTTGAAGAGCCACGACATGACTCGGCCCCGGCCTCGTTCATAGTGACGAGGCCGGGGCCGAGTCTTGCATGCAGCGCGCGGGCACTGCGTCCTCCCCGGCTGTGCCCGTGCCGGGGAAGGGGACGTTACTGTCCGGAGGTGTCTGTGAGCGTCCAGCGCTGCGACTTGGAGGAGTCGGAGCACTGCGAGATGACCGCCTGCGTGGCGTCGCGCGTCGTGTCGCCTGGGATCGTCAGGCACAGGCCGGACGCGCGGTTTTCGAGCTGGCCGTTCTCGTTGAGAACCCACTTCTGGGATTCCAGAGCCGGGTAGCAGGTCCACATGTGCGCGACCGTGCCCTCCTCGGTGTAGCCGCCCAAGACATCGACGCAGCGGTCGCCGATGCGGATGTGACCGTCGCCCTCGTAGATGACCGTCTGCGCGGCGCTGTTCCCGGCGCAGTTGCTGTTCCACACTGGGGTGCCGTTGGATCCCTTCGGATCCTGGGAGGCCAGGCACTGGCCGAGGCCGTTGCGCAGCTGGCCGACGATCGTCGCGGGCACGAGGCCCGCGTCGTCCGCGTCGGTTGTGGCGGCGTTGTCGGACGTGTCCACTGCCTGGGGTGCGAGGGCTGCGCGGTCCGCAACCTTAGTGGGGGAGAAGACCACCATGTCCCACGAGGCCAGGCGGCCCACGTTGAAGGTGATCGTCGTGCGGCCCTGATCATCCGTGCCCGTCGTGAAGTCGAGGGGCGTCGGGCGGCCACCGTCAACGTCCGGGCTGACGGCGAAGATCGAACCGGGGAGTGCCTCGCCGTCCTCCAGGTGGTAGGTGACGGACGTGTTGTCGAAGGGCAGGATCGGCTTGGCGGCATTGCGCCAGTACTCGTCGTTGCCTTCGTTGTCGTTGGTGCGCAAGTTGATCAGGTGCAGGGCCGTGCCCGCGTTGGACGTCATCGTGTTCGCCCAGATCGTGTTCGCGGCACCGTCCGTCGAGGTTGGCAGTCCCACGCCGTTCGTCGAGACCTCGACCTGGCGTTCCTTGCGCGTCAGGTTGTCTCCGAAGAGCAGGTTCTCGTAGGCGGTGGAGATGTTGTAGTAGTTCTTCATCCACG
>CATYYP010000133.1 GCA_958415245.1 Schaalia odontolytica
AATCTGCAGACCCATGTAGATCTTGGCGCTCTCCCAGGCCTCGGGGAAGATGGACCACGAGGTGGGGACGATGCGTCGCCACTGGCCTGTCCCGAAGAGGAGGGCAACGTAGACGAAGCCGTTGACGAGCCAGATGGCCGTGACGAGTGCGTGCCAGGCGCGGCCCAGGCCGATCTGTCCGCGTCCAGGCAGGGAGATCAGCGGGTGGAGGTTGCGCTGGTCGTCGCGCGCCGTGAACTCGCCGGGGACGGTCGACACCTTGTCCTTCGTGAACTTGAGCCACTCGGATCCGGGCGTGCAGTGATTGTTCCAGTACAGACGTGGGTGTGATGCGAGGACCTCCCAGCCGGAGCGGATGAGGAAGCCCATCATGATGAAGTTGATGAAGTGGGTGATCCTCAGCCAAGCGGGAAAAGTGTCGAGGTCGACGGCACCGGCTGCGCTAGCCATTGCTGCGAGCGCGTGCATTGCGGTTCCTCCTGTGTGGCGTGAACGATAGAACGCTTCGCATATTAGAGGGGGAATGCGCGCATAATTAGCTGTCAAGTCATGTTTTAGTGCAGCGGGTTACAAGTTGTTCGCTTGTCAAGCAATATTTGAGCTGGGAAAAACCAGTCTTTTAGAAAAATGAATGTTGATAAAATGCGGGATTAGGCCATATAAAACGAGGCTGGGGCCAGGTCGTGCGTTGACCCAGCCCCGGCCTCGTCTCCGGGAATGTGAATGACCTACAGGCGCGGGATGTTGCGCATGTTGGAAGTGGCCATCGAGAAGGCCTCAGCGATGCCGCGGTTGAGGACAATCTTGCTCATCGCGGTCGCGAAACCGACGACCTGGCCGCCCGTGATGGCCGGCGGAAGCGAGAGGGCGTTCGGGTCTGTGATGACCTCAACCAGGGCGGGGCCGGGCGCTGCGAACGCCTCGCGGTACGCGTCCTCCAGGCGTGACGCGTCCTCGACACGCTCCGCGTGGAAGCCAATTGCGCGGGCGATCTCCGCGTAATTCGTGTCCGGGACATCCGTCTGGAAGTCCGGGAGGCCGTTGACCAGCATCTCCAGCTTCACCATGCCAAGCGTCGAATTGTTGAAGACAACCACCTTGACCGGCAGGTCGTACATCTTTGCGGTGATGAGCTCACCGAGCAGCATCGAGAGGCCGCCGTCTCCCGACACGGACACGACCTGGCGATCGGGGTAGGCAACCTGAGCGCCCAGGGCCATCGGCAGGGCATTCGCCATCGACCCGTGCAGCAGCGAACCGATGAGGCGGCGCGTGCCGAGTGGATCGATGTAGCGGGCGGTCCACACGTTGCACATGCCCGTGTCCGCGGTGAAAATCGCGTCCTTCGCGGCCGTCTCGTTGAGGAGGTGGGCGGCGTACTCGGGGTGAATCGGACGCATCTTCTCCACGTTGCGCGTGTACGCGCCGACGGGAGCGTGCATGATCTCCGAGTGCTTCTTGATCTTGGACTTCAGGAAGGAATCGGAGCGGTTCGTGCGCAGGTGGGGGAGGAGCGCCTCGATGAAGGGCTTGACCTGCGCGTGGATCGCGAGGCCGACGTCCGTGCGGCGGCCCAGCTTCTCGGCGTGTGTGTCCACCTGAATGGTCGGGGTGCCCGGCAGGAACTGGTCGTAGGGGAAGTCAGTGCCCAGTAGGATCAGCACGTCGGCGTCGTTCATGCCCTCCGCGGCCGCGCCGTAGCCCAGCAGGCCCGTCATGCCCACGTCGAAGGGGTTGTCGTACTGGATGAAGTGCTTGCCGCGCAGCGAGTGGCCGATCGGTGCCTTGAGCGCGTCCGCCAGGGCGATGACCTCGTCATGAGCTCCCTCGACGCCGGCGCCGGCGAAAATGGCGACCTTGTCGGCCTTGTTCAGGAGGGCTGCGGCCTCTTCAATGTCGGCGGCATTGGGAGCCAGTGTCGCGGGGCGCGCGGGCGCGTAGGTGGGAACGTGCTCAACGGCCTTGAGGTCAGAGACGTCGCCGGGCAGCGTAATGACCGAGACGCCGCCCAAGCCGACCGCGTGACGGATCGCCGAGTTCACGGTGCGCGGCGACTGTGCCGCGGAGGAGATGAGCTCGTTGTAGACCGAGCACTCCTCGAAAATGCGGTCCGGGTGAGTCTCCTGGAAGTACATCGTGCCGATCTGAACGCTCGGGATGTGCGAGGCAATGGCGAGGACAGGTGCGCCCGTGCGGTTCGCGTCGTACAGGCCGTTGATGAGGTGCAGGTTGCCCGGGCCGCAGGAGCCCGCGCACACGGCGAGCTTGCCCGTCAGCTGAGCTTCGGCCGACGCTGCGAACGCCGCCGCTTCCTCGTGGCGCACGTGGATCCAGTCGATGCCGCCCTTCTTCGAGCCACCGGTCTTGCGCACGGCGTCGACGATAGGGTTGAGCGAGTCACCGACAATGCCATAGATCCTGTGGACACCAGCGTCAACGAGTTGTGCCACGATCTGTTCTGCGACGTTCATGCCATCTCCTTATTTTTTCGGCTGTGAACTGCTAAAACAACCATACGGATGACCAAGGTCCCGTGTCGCTGCAGCGTGATTGACGGATCAAGGCGAAGTGTCGGTGGAAGAGGCCCGCGTTCCTCCGATAGGATGGCACCGCCCCAATAGCTCAGTCGGTCAGAGCAGCGGACTCATAATCCGTGGGTCGTCGGTTCAAGCCCGACTTGGGGCACCGTCACCCAAACCCGGGTACTGCCAGCGTCGCGCCTGACGAACAAGCTGGCCACGGCCTCGTTTCCGTGAAACCCTGCACATATCACACGCTGCCTTGACTCGCGATGCGACTCACGGTAGCCTGAGTATTTGCGCCTTATCATGCCCGAGGTGACCCGTATCCAGCCGTCGTAACAGGCGCTTGACGGACCAGGACGCGTCAGATAATGGGTGATAAGGCAGCGTGCGCACCGTTAATGCAGGGAAGGATCCCCTTTGGCTGCCAACAGCACCGCCAAACAGCCCAAGCACCGCATCTCGTTCGCCAAGCTTCGTGAACCCCTCCAGGCCCCCAATCTGCTGGGCCTGCAGGTCGAAAGCTTCGACTGGCTGCTGGGCAACGACGCGTGGAAGGCCCGCGTCGAAGCCGCACATGCATCCGGCCGTAACGACGTCCCCGACGTCTCTGGCCTCGAAGAAATCTTCCACGAGATTTCCCCCATTGAGGACGTCGCAGGCACCATGAGCCTGTCGTTCCACGACCATCGCCTCGAATCCCCCAAATACTCCATGGAGGAAGCCAAGGCGAAGGACTACACGTACTCCGCACCGATGTACGTGACCGCCGAGTTCATGAACTACGAGACCGGCGAAATCAAGTCCCAGACCGTGTTCATGGGCGACTTCCCGCTCATGACCCCCCGCGGTACCTTCATCATCAACGGCACCGAACGTGTTGTCGTCTCCCAGCTCGTGCGTTCCCCCGGCGTGTACTTCGAGAAGCTCTCGGACCGCTCGTCGGACAAGGAGACTTTCGGCGCGAAGGTCATCCCCTCCCGTGGCGCATGGCTCGAGTTCGAGATCGACAAGCGCGACGCCGTCGGCGTGCGCATCGACCGCAAGCGTAAGCAGTCGGTGACCCACTTCCTCAAGGCCGTCGGCATGACCGAATCCGAGATTCGCGAAACCTTCGCCGCCTACCCCGTCCTCCTCGAGAGCCTCGAGAAGGACACGGTTGCCACGCAGGAAGAGGCCCTGCTCGACATCTACCGCAAGCTGCGCCCCGGCGAGCCCGCGAACGTCGACGCCGCCCAGACCCTGCTCAACAACTTCTACTTCGACTCTCGTCGCTACGACCTCGCCAAGGTCGGCCGCTACAAGATCAACAAGAAGCTGGCCATCGAAGCCGACCCCAAGGCCTCGACCCTGTCCCTCGAGGACATCGTCGCGACCGTCAAGTACCTCCTCGCCCTGCACCAGGGCGACAAGACCTTCGCCGGCACCCGCAATGGTGAGCCCGTCGAGGTCCGCGTTGAGGTCGACGACATCGACAACTTCGCCAACCGTCGCATCCGCGCCGTCGGCGAGCTCATCCAGGGCCAGGTCCGCACCGGCCTCGCCCGCATGGAGCGCACCGTGCGCGAGCGCATGACCACCCAGGAGACGGACTCGATCACGCCCCAGACGCTGATCAACATCCGCCCCGTCGTGGCCGCGATCAAGGAGTTCTTCGGAACCTCCCAGCTCTCGCAGTTCATGGACCAGAACAACCCCCTCGCCGGCCTGACCCACAAGCGCCGCCTGTCGGCCCTGGGTCCCGGCGGTCTGTCGCGTGACCGCGCGGGCATGGAAGTTCGAGACGTCCACCCCTCGCACTACGGCCGTATGTGCCCGATCGAGTCCCCTGAAGGCCCGAACATCGGCCTCATCGGCTCGCTCGCGACCTTCGCGCGCATCAACCCCTTCGGCTTCATTGAGACGCCCTACCGCGTCGTCAAGGACGGCAAGGTCACCGACGAAATCCGCTACCTCACCGCGGACGACGAGAAGGGCCACTTCATCGCCCAGGCCTCGTCGCCCCTCGAGGCCGACGGTTCCTTCGCCGAGCACGACGTCCTGTGCCGTGTCGCCGGCGAAGACCCGACCCTGATCGCCCGCGATCGCGTCGACTACATGGACGTGTCCGCACGTCAGATGGTGTCCGTCGCTGCGGCGTTCATTCCCTTCCTCGAGCACGACGACGCGAACCGAGCCCTCATGGGCGCGAACATGCAGCGTCAGGCCGTGCCGCTGCTCACCACGGAAGCCCCGCTGGTCGGCACCGGCATGGAGATGCGCGCCGCGCACGACTCCGGCGAAATGATCCTCGCCGCGCACTCCGGCGTCGTCTCCGAGGTTTCCGCGGACCTGATCGTCGTCTCCACGGACGAGGGTGGCCGCGACTCCTACCGCCTCGAGAAGTTCGAGCGCTCCAACCCCGGTAACTGCACCAACCAGCGCGTTATCGTGGACGAGGGCGACCGCGTCGAGGTCGGCGACGTCCTGGCTGACGGCCCCGCCACCTCCAACGGTGAGGTCGCGCTCGGCAAGAACCTCCTCGTCGCCTACATGTCGTGGGAAGGCCTCAACTACGAGGACGCCATCATCCTGAGCCGTCGCGTCGTGGAAGAGGACATCCTCACCTCGATCCACATCGAGGAGTACGAGATCGACGCCCGCGAAACCAAGCTCGGTGAGGAAGAGATCACCCGCGACATCCCCAACGTCTCCGAGGAATCCCTCGCTGACCTGGACGAGCGCGGCATCATCCGCATCGGCGCTGAGGTCACCGCCGGCGACATCCTCGTCGGTAAGGTCACCCCGAAGGGCGAGACCGAGCTGACCCCGGAGGAGCGCCTGCTGCGCGCCATCTTCG
>CATYYP010000134.1 GCA_958415245.1 Schaalia odontolytica
TGGGGCATCGCCACTGACGCTCCCATTCACGTGGAGATCGCAAACCTGTGACACCTCTTAGTCAGTCCCCGCAGCCAGAGGAACCGGCTGCGGGGACTCGCTTGCGCGTCGGCCATACGGTCGCCGCGCATCGTTCCCTGCTCGGCGTTACAGCCGCACTCGTTGGCGCGGTCGTCGGCGCGGCAGCCGTCGTCTTTAACCTCGCGATTCGCGCGTGGACGTGGGTGTCCACCGGCTTCGAGGAGTACACGACCCACGTCGGCCAGTCGCACGGCGTGTGGGGGTGGGCGCCGTGGCTCTTCCTGTTTCTCTCCCCCGCGATCGCCGGCCTGCTGTATGGGCCGCTCATCCAGCGTTTCGCGCCCTCGGCGAAGGGGCACGGCATCCCCGAGGTGATGCTCGCAGTGCGCCGTAAGGGAGGGCGCATCCCGGGGCGTGTCGCCATCGTCAAGATCCTGGCCTCGGCCCTCACCATCGGCTCGGGCGGATCGGCGGGACGCGAGGGCCCGATCGTACAGGTGGGCGCGTCGCTGGGATCCACCATCGCGTCGTGGCTGCGCATGCCCGTCTCCCGCGTGGTCCTGTTGGCCTCGTGCGGGTCGGCGGCCGGCATCGCGGCCACGTTCCATGCTCCCCTCGCGGGCGCGGTGTTCGCCCTCGAGGTGATTCTCGTCGAGTTCACTGCTGAGGCCTTTGGCTTCGTCGTGCTCTCAGCCGTCACCTCGTCAGTTGTCGCGCGCATCCTGCAGGGCGATGAGATGGTCATTCGCGTCGCCGACAACCTGACGTTCGCGTCGATGTCGGACATCTGGTGGGTGGCACTCCTCGGCCTCGTCGCGGGGCTGTGCGGCCTCGGCTTCTCCAAGCTCCTGTACGCCTCGGAGGACGCGATCGACTGGCTGTGGGCGCGCACGCACCTGCCCGAGTGGGCACGTCCGGGCGTACTCGGCCTCGCCCTCGGCGCGGCTCTCGTTGCTTTCCCCTACATGTTCGGCTCGGGCTATCCGCTTGAGGAGGAGGCGATCGCGGGGAACTACTCGATCGCGTTCCTGCTGGCCCTCATGCTGGGCCGCGCTGTGTTCACGTCGTTCACGATTGGCATGGGCGGTTCGGGCGGCGTCTTCGCGCCCACGCTGTTCATCGGCGCGATGGCGGGCGCCGCCTTCGGAGACGTCGTCTCTCCCCTGTCGGATTCTCCCGTCGGCGTGTTTGCCGTGGTCGGCATGGGTGCAGCCTTTGCGGGGGCCGCGCGTGCCCCGATGACGGCGGTCCTCATCATCGTGGAGATGACCGGCCAGTTCTCGTTGATCCTGCCGATGATGCTCGCGGTCGTGATCGCGACGGGTGCCTCACGTTTCCTGACCCGCGCGACGATCTACACGGAGAAGCTGCGCCGCCGCGGCGACGTCCTCGACGACCCGGTCGAGGGCACGCTGCTCGGCACTCGCGCGGCGTCCGAGTGGATGACGGAGGCACCCGAGACACTCCCGTGCGAGGCGAGCGCCGCATCAGCGATTGCAGCACTGCGCCGCACAAAGGAGACGGTGCTGCCCGTCGTGAACGAGGACCGGCGCTTCGTGGGTCTCGTGTCCTCACTGCGCCTGGCGGAGCTCACGCAGGAGGACGGATCGCTCGACGCTCCCCTGTCGGATTTGCCTCTCAATGACGAGGCCGTGGCCTCCTCCGCTCCCCCGTCCGAGGTTCTCGGGGCGCTGCGGCGCACGGGCCTGCAGTCTTTGCCGGTCGTGGATGAGGATCGACACATCGTCGGCTGGGTATCCGAGCGCGACCTGGTGGATCGCATGTACCGCGACCAGCGCCGGGCGATCGAGGCCCGCACGCAGACGTCGTGGGGCTCGCGCATGCAGGAGCGCAGGAGAAGCCGCTAGCGGCTCAGCACCGAGACTATTTCCACGTGGTGAGTATGCGGGAAGAGATCCCACGCCCGCAGCGATTCGAGCTCGTATCCGGCCTCGGTAAGGGCCCGCAGGTCGCGCGCGCCCGCCGCCGGGTCACAGGACACCAGGACGACACGAGGGGCACCCGTGGCGGCGATCGCCTCGCACACCTCGGCTCCTGCACCGGCGCGCGGCGGGTCGGCCACGACGACGTCCGGCACGGCTCCCAGCTGGCCAGACAGGTCAACAACGCCCTCGCGATCCACGTTTCCGGCGAAGGCGTCCACCCAGTCGAAGGCCGCGAGGTTCTCACCGGCGTCGCGCACGGCGCCCTCGTCACCCTCGAGCGTTACGACACGCCCCAACTCGCCGACGGCGCGCGCGAGCGGCACGGAGAACAAGCCAGCACCCGAGTACAGTTCCATGACAGCACGCCCAGCACCGGCCTCGCCTGCGCCAAACGCAGCAGCCAGCACGGCGTTCGCGAGCACCTCGGCGCCGCGCACGTGTGTCTGCCAGAAACCGGAGGGACGCACGTAGTACGACTCGACACCGGAGCCGACGGGCACATTCCAGCGCAACACGTCAGCGTCGATGCGCACGCCATCGGCAGCGTACGTGTCCTCGCCAATCAGGACGACGGGATCGCCGCCGGAGGGGGCCACCGCGCGCACGCGGTCACCCGGCTTCCACAGGCGACGCCACGGCGTGTCCTCATCGAAAAGTCCGAGCTCGCGGATCGCGGGCACAGCCAGCGGCATGTCCTCAAGCGTGATGACGCGTCGTCCGCGGAACTCGTGCATGCCGGCGCGCCCATCCGCATCGATAACGACGTCAATGCGCGAGCGGCGACCGGTCAGGGGATCGTTCGCATCCTCATCGCCCGGCGCGGGTGCGACACGCACTCCACCGAGGGCATCCACGGCCTCGGACAAGGCCTCGCCGCCCACGCGGCGCAGCTGACCGGAAATCACGCGGGACTTCCAGTCGCGCTGTGCGGCGGGCGTCAGGTGCGCGAGCTCCCCGCCACCGACGCCTCCCGGACCGGCCTGAGGCCAGACGGACTCGACGCGGTCGGCCGAAGCCTCGACGACCTCGATGGCATCCGCCCACGCGAGCTTCTTCTGGACGGCGGTCACACGCGCGCGGACGACCTCTCCGGGGGCCGCGTGGCGGACGAAGACGACGCGCCCGCTCTCGTCTCGGGCGACGCACGCGCCTCCGTGGGCGGGCTCGCCAACGGTCAACTGGAGGATCTCGCCGATCCCCTCGCGGGGCTGCACGGGTGCGGTGCGACGGCGCGGAGAGGGACGACGGCGGGACGGGCGCGGGCTCATGCGTTCTCCTCGGTGGGGCTTTCGCTGCGAGTGGTGCCGGGCTGCTCGGTACGGGGCTTCGACTCACCGGAGGCCGGCGCTGCGACCCGCGAGAACGGGTCATTGACGCGCTGACGGCCTTCCACAACGTCATCCTCGCCGAGCTGCCACGGGACGACGGTAATCACCACGCCGGGAACGCCAAGGAGCGCGGCGCGCAGGCGCAGAGCCGACTGGTTGTGCACGAAGTTCTCCCACCAGTGAGTGACGAGGAACTGCGGCATGTAGACCACGAGCATCTCGGTGGGCATCGCGCGACGGCGCCCGCGCACGTACTGGAGGATGACCGAGGCGATGTCACGGTAGGGCGCGGACAGGAGCGTCAGCGGCACGGGAACACCGGAGGCCTTCCACTGGCGGAGGATCTTGTTTTCTTCCTCGTCGTCGGCGACGACGGAGACGAGCTCGATCGACGTCGGCGAGGACGCGCGAGCCGCCGCGATCGCTCGCATGGCGGGACGGGACAGGGAGGACACGAGGACGAGCGCACGCACGCGGGTCGGCAGGGCGCGGCGCGCATTCCAGTCGTCCACGCGCAGCTGCGAGCGGATCGTCTCGTAGTGGTGATGGATCGAGATCTGGAGGCCGAAGACGATCGCAATCATCAGCAGGGTGATCCACGCGCCGTGCGTGAACTTCGTAGCCAGGACGATGATGAGCACAAGGCCGGTCATCATGAAGCCGACGATGTTGACGGCGCGCGAGCGCAGGACCGCCATGCGCTCCTGGCCGGACTGGCGCGAGCGCAGCTGCCGGTTCCAGTGCTTTATCATGCCCAGCTGCGAGAGCGTGAAGGAGATGAATACTCCGACGACGTAGAGCTGGATGAGGCGCGTCGTTTGGGCATGGAAGCCGACGATCAGCGCGATCGCGGCGACGGTGAGGACGACGATGCCGTTCGAGTACGACAGGCGGTCGCCGCGGCGCACCATCTGGTGAGGCAGGAAGGAATCGCGCGACAGGACGGATGCTAGCGTCGGGAAGCCGTTGAACGCCGTATTGCCCGCGAGCACTAGAATGAAGCCGGTGACGACGGTGATGAGGATGAAGAGGATCGATCCCTGACCGAACACTGCGGAGGCGATCTGCGAAATCGCCGGATCGATCGGCGTTTTCTCCGGGACGGGCGCGCCCTGGTAGGTCAGCTGGGTCGCGGCGTCGTCGACGATCTTCACGCCGGTCGCACGCGCCAGCACGAGGATCGAGATCATCATCGAGGCGGCTATCAGACCGAGCATCGCGAGCGTTGTCGCCGCGTTGCGGGACTTGGGGCGGCGGAACATGGGCACGCCGTTAGAGATGGCCTCAACACCGGTGAGTGCGGCGCAGCCCGAGGAGAAGGCGCGCATGAGCAGGAAGGCTCCCGCGAGCCCCGCCAGGCCGTCGGCGTGGCCAGGAGCGGTCACGAGGTCGTAGGCGGCTGTGGGCGACTCCCCGAGGTGTCCCGTCGCCATCTTCGCGAAACCAACGACGACCATCAGGCCGATGGCAGCCATGTACAGGTAGGTGGGCACGGCGAACGCGCCACCGGCCTCGCGCGTGCCGCGCAGGTTCAGAGTGGCCAGGATGATGACGAGCGCGACCGCGATCGGCACCTCATAGCCGAGGAGGGCCGGGACGGCCGTCGTGATGTAGTTGGCTCCCGACGAAATCGAGACGGCGACCGTCAGGATGTAGTCGACCAGCAGCGCCGAGGCCACGAGCAGGCCCCAGGAACGGCCCAGGTTCGTGGTGACGACCTCGTAATCGCCGCCGCCCGACGGGTAGGCGTGTACCGTCTGACGGTACGACGCGACCACGACCGCGAGCACGAGCGCGACGACGACGCCCACCCACACGGACTGAAGCGCGGCCATCGAACCGGCGAGCGCGAGGGTGAGGAGGACTTCGTCCGGCGCGTAGGCGACGGACGACAGCGCATCCGACGCGAAGATCGGCAGGGCGATTCGTTTAGGGAGAAGCTGGTGGCCCATCGCGTCCGATCGCATCGGGCGCCCGATGAGCACGCGCTTTGCGTAGGCCAACAAGTTCGTCACAGAGGTTAAGCG
>CATYYP010000135.1 GCA_958415245.1 Schaalia odontolytica
GATGTCATGCGTCGGACGGCAGGGATCGTGCCTGCCCGTCATCTCGAAGGAGTCTGAGTGCTGGTCAACAATGGCGGCGGTTTGCCGCAGGGCGATACGGATAATCCGGAGCTCATTGCGCAGCCGCGTGGGGGGACCCCCGCCGTCATTGACACCCAGAAGGATCTTGAGGCCGCAGCTCGTGCACTGAGCGCTGGTTCGGCCCCGATCGCCCTGGACGTGGAACGGGCTCAGGGCTTCCGCTACGGCTCCGATCCTTACCTCGTGCAGATTCGCCGCGAGGACGTGGGCACGTTCCTCATCGACACGCATGCACTGACGGACCTGTCCGTGCTGCAGCCGGGCGTGGAGGACGTGTGGCTGCTGCACGATTGCCTGCAGGATCTGCCGAATTTGCGCCAGGTTGGACTGCGCCCCTCCGCCCTGTTCGACACAGAGATCGCGGCGCGCCTCATCGGCCTGGAGCGTTTTGGCTTGGCGGCCGTCGCTGAGCAGGTGCTCGGCCTGGGCCTCGTCAAGGATCACCAGGCCTCGGACTGGTCGGTGCGTCCCCTGCCGAAGGAGTGGCTGCGCTACGCCGCCCTCGATGTTGAGCTGCTGACGGAGCTCTACTATCGGCTCTCGAAGCGGCTCGATGAGATGGGCCGTTGGGAGTGGGCGCAGCAGGAGTTCGCCTACGCCCTGTCGGTGACCCCTCCCGGTCCGAAACCCGATCGCTGGCGGTCTGTGCCCGGCGCGGGCAAGATCCGTTCTCGCCGCGGCCTCGCGGTCTTGAAGGCCCTGTGGGAGACGCGCGAGTCGATCGCCCAGCGCATCGACCTGAGCCCCGGCCGCCTCGTGCGTAACGCCGCCCTTGTGCGCGCGGCCTCGAATCCTCCGCGCAACAAACGCGCACTCATGAGCATCAGCGAGTTCCGCTCCCCCGTTGCCCGCCAGTATGAGGACGAGTGGATGCGAGCCCTCGCCAGCGTGGCCGCCATGACGGAGGACGAGCTGCCTCCCAAACGCAAGCCCGTGCAGCCCGGGTCGATCCCGGAACCGCGCCACTGGAATCGCATTGACGAGGCCTCGGCCGCGCGCCTGGGAACGGTGCGTAATGCGGTCGCTTCGGTCGCGTCGAGTCTCGGTCTGGCACCCGAGGTTGTGCTCGCTCCCCAGGTGCAGCGCTACGTCGCGTGGGCGCCCCTGGATCCGTCACGCCCGTCGGGTGATGAGGTCGAGGAGCGTATGGTCAATCGCGGTGCGCGCGACTGGCAGATCGATCTGACGCTCGACCCGATTTGCGACGCTCTCGGCGTCTGATTCGAATGTTCTAGCGCTCGCCGATTCGCTCGACGAGCTCGCGGGCTGCGCGTTCAATGCCGTCGGCGTCGAAGCCGAACTGCGCGATCATGGCTGCGCGGTCGCCGTGTTCGGGGAATCCCTGCGGCACGCCCAGGCAGCGCACGGGAACACCCGTCTCCGTGACCGCGTCGCGCAGCGACCATCCGAAACCGCCCTGGACGATTCCGTCCTCGACGCTCACGACGCAGTCGTAGTCCCGGGCCAGCGTCGCCAGGTCCGGGCAGATGGGGATCATCCACTGCGGATCCGCGACCGTGACGCTCACTCCGTCGGCCGACAGGCGACGCGCAGCCTCGATCGCATCGGGCGCACACGCGCCGGTACCCACGATAAGCACCTGAGCACGTGAATCAGCCACTGCCTCGTCGAAGAGGATGTCCACTCCCCCGACGCGGCGGAGCGCCGGCATGGGCTCGGGCAGCGACCCCTTGCGGTACCGGATGACAGTGGGAGCATCATCGACGTCGAGTGCCTCACGAAGGCGCGCGCGTAGCGTCTGCTCGTCGCGGGGAGCCGCCAGACGCAGGCCCGGGATCAGCGAGCACATCGCAATGTCCCAGACGCCGTTATGCGAGGCGCCGTCCGCGCCCGTCACTCCCGCGCGGTCCAGCACGAAAGTAACGCCCGCGCGATGGAGGCCGACGTCCATGAGAAGCTGGTCGAAGCCGCGGTTCAGGAAGGTCGCGTAGAGCGCCACGACAGGGTGTGCGCCCTGGTAGGCCATGCCGGCGGCGGAGGCGACGGCCTCGGCCTCGGCGATGCCGACGTCGATCACGCGACCCGGGTAGGCCTCGTGCATGGGGCCAAGGCCCACGGGACGCATCATCGCGGCCGTAATCCCAACGATGTCGTCGCGTGTGGCAGCCTGAGCGCAGATCTCGTCGGCGAAAACTCCCGTCCACCCGAAGCGCTCGGGGGCGACCGGGAGCCCGGTCTCAGGGTGAATCGGGCCGACCGCGTGGAAGCGGTCAGCGATATCTTCCTCGGCCGGCGTATAGCCGCGGCCCTTTTCGGTGATCATGTGGACGAGGACCGGCTCGTCGAGGGATCGACCGCGGCGCAGAGCGGTCTCGACCGCCGCGATGTCGTGGCCGTTCACGGGGCCGATGTACTTCAGGCCCAGGTCTTCGAACATGACCTGGGGCATCAGCGCGTCCTTGATGCCCGATTTCAGACCGTGCAGCGCGTCGTAGGCCGCACGTCCCGGCGTACCGTGGCTCAGCAGGTGCTGTTTGCCCCACGCCAGAGCCTTCTCGTATCTGGCGGAGGTGCGCAGCGCGTCCAGGTGGGCCGCGAGACCGCCGATCGTCGGCGCATAGGAACGACCGTTGTCGTTGACGATGATCATGATGCGGCGGTTTTTCGCCGTCGCGATGTTGTTGAGTGCCTCCCAGGCGAGGCCACCCGTCAGCGCGCCATCACCGATGACGCCCACGGTCCACGTGCGATTCCCCTGGCGATGCTTCTCACGCGAGATGCCATCCACCCACGCGATCGACGCCGACGCATGCGAGGACTCGACAACGTCGTGCTCAGACTCACCGCGCGACGGGTAGCCGGACAGGCCCCCCGGGCAACGCAGCGAGGAGAAATCCTGACGTCCGGTGAGGAGCTTATGCACGTACGCCTGGTGGCCGGTGTCAAAAATGATCGTATCCTGCGGGGAGCGAAACACCCGGTGCAGGCCGATCGTCAGCTCGACGACGCCCAGGTTCGGGCCGAGATGCCCGCCCGTGCGCGACACGTTGTCAATCAGGAACGCGCGAATTTCCGCCGCCAATTCGTCCAGCTGCTCGCGTTCCAGGCGACGCAGCTCCCGCGGTGCGCTGCAGCGCGACAGCAGGTCGCGTGACTCTCGTGTTCCAGACATGAGAACCAGTGTAGTTGCCGAAGCGTCTCATCTACAGATCAAAGTGCATGTCAGGTACGTTCGGCCCGCGCAGGCGACAAGCGCGCGCACTAAGATAGGTGGTGTTGGCTCGCCGTACCGCTTAAGGAGGCACTATGTCCGTCACCGTCGCACCCCACGGCCTGTGGAAGTCCCCCATTTCGGGCGATTCTTTCACTGCCCGTTCGGTCACGCTCTCCCAGGTTCGCGTCGACGGACCCGACACCTACTGGGTGGAGGGACATCCGCGCCAGGGCGGACGTGGGACGCTGCTGCGCCGTCGCGGTACGGGGGAAACGGGCGAGGTCCTGCCTCTCATCGACGGTTCCCGCCTGCCCGATGTCGGCACGCGCGTGCACGAGTACGGCGGCAAGGCATACGCCGTTCACCACGGCGTCATCGTGTTCTCCGATCAGACCGACGGCCGCGTCTACGCCTTTGATACGGCCGATCCACGCCGCGTCGTGCGTCCCCTGACGACCCTGTCAAAGGTCCGCTACGGCGACTTCTGGATCGCCGACGTGCGCGACCTCGTGTACGCGGTGGCCGAGGACCACTCCGCCCCGGGCGAGCCCGTCAACAAGATTGTCGCTATTCCTCTCGATGGCTCCGCCGCCCGTGACGACAGCGCGATTATCACCGTGTTTGAGGGTACGGACTTCGCTCAGGCTCCGACGGTCTCCCCCGACGGCACGAAGATCGCCTGGATCACGTGGAACCACCCGAACATGCCGTGGACGTACTCGCAGCTGCGCGTCGCGTCCCTGACGTTCGAGGGCACCATCGATCAGGAGGTCGTCCTGGTGGATCGCCCGGGCGTGTGCGTCTACGAGCCGCGCTGGACGCTCGACGGCGATCTCATCCACGTGGATGACTCCTCCGGCTGGGCAAACCTGTACCGCACTCAGGGCTTCGTCTGGCAGGAGGGCGAGGACCCGAACGCCTGGACCTCTCGTCTGCGCACTCGCGCGCTGCACCCGGGACCTCACGCGTTCTCGCACCCGCACTGGCAGCTGGGCCTGCACTCCTACGACAACTACGACAACGACTACCTCGTGTGCTCGTGGGCCGAGGACCAGGTCTGGCACATCGGCACCGTGCGCATCGACAACGGCATGGCCGAGGAGTGGGCAACCGGTTGGTGGCCGATCGGTAACGTCGCCGCTGCGGATGGCCGCGTCGTCTTCCTCGCGGATTCCGCGACGCACACTCCCGCGATCATTGAGGTGTCGCGTGGCAAGACCAAGGTGCTGCGTCCCTCGTCGGAGGCCGAGGTGCCCACCGCCCTCGTCTCCACGGCTGAGATGCTCACCTGGAAGACCTCGGACGGCGAGGAGGCTCACGGCTTCTACTACGCGCCCGTGAACCCCGAGTTCGCCGCCCCCGAGGGCGAGCTGCCTCCGCTCATCGTCAACGTGCACGGCGGACCGACTGAAGCAGCACGCCCCGGCCTACAGGTTCCCTTCCAGTACTGGACCAGCCGCGGCTTTGCGGTTCTGGACGTGAACTTCCGCGGGTCGACGTCTTTCGGCCGTCCCTACCGTGAGCGCATCAACGGCAACTGGGGCGTCATGGACGTTCAGGACTGCGTCGACGGCGCTCAGTACCTCATCGATCTGGGCCGCGTCGATCCGAAGCGAATCGCGATCCGTGGTCGTTCTTCCGGTGGCTTCACCGTGCTCAACGCGCTTGCGTCTTCCGATGTGTTCACTGCAGGCGCGTCGTTCTCGGGCATCGCCGACCTGGTCAAGCTGAAGGAAACCAGCCACAAGTTCGAGTCGCACTACGACGCGATTCTGCTCGGCACCGATGACACCTCCGACCCGGTGTGGGCGCAGCGCTCGCCCATCAACCGTGTCGGTGAAATTAAGGCGCCGCTGATGCTTCTGCAGGGCACCGACGACCCGGTCGTTCCCGCCTCGCAGGCCCAGGAGATGTACGAGGCGCTGCGCGCCAACGGCAACGCGGTCGCCCTCAAGCTCTACCAGGGAGAGGGACACCGCTTCCGCTCAGCCATCAACATCAAGGATGCGTGGCAGTCGGAGCTGGCCTTCTACAGGACCGTCTGGGGCATCGCCACCGACGCCC
>CATYYP010000136.1 GCA_958415245.1 Schaalia odontolytica
CGGCAGGACGACGCGCACCTCGTACTTGCTAGCCTGATCACCTTCCCCAACAATCTCGCACGTAATTTAACCTGTTCAGTTTCTAGCAACGGCTCAAAACCGCATGATTTTAACGATACGATGTCAAATCCTGAAAAATACGGCAGGGAACTACGTGCGGAATTGTGGCGGGAGCACGCATGAGAGCACATGAAAAGGGCCGGGCCCGACAACCCACGTTGTCAGACCCGGTCCTCACTAGCTCTCAGGCTTAGTACCAGCCCACGGCGTTGGAGTGTGCCCACGCGGAGCAGGGCGTGCCGTAACGGCCCTTGATGTAGCCGATGCCCCAGTTGATCTGGGTGATCGGGTTGGTACGCCAGTCAGCACCGGCCGAGGCCATCTTGGAGCCCGGCAGCGACTGCGGGATGCCGTACGCACCCGACGAGGCGTTCTCAGCGTAGGGGTTCCACTGCGACTCGCGGTTCCACAGGAGGATCAGGCACTGGTACTCGCTGTCGCCCCAGCCCTGGGCTGCGACGAGGGGCTTGGCCAGTGAACGCGGGTCCTCGCCGGAGTAGGTGGTCGGGACGGCGCCCGCAGCGGCTGCGGCAGCGGCGGCTGCGGCAGCGGTGGCGGAGTCAGTGTTCTTCGTGTCGGCTGCGATCGCGGCGATCTCTTCCTTCGTGGAGATTGTGCCGAGCTTCGCACGGTACCGCACCGAGGTCGTGCCGTCCGCCTCGACCTTCTCCTCGAGAGTGGCCTTCGGGTCGATGCCTGCGGCGACGAGGGCGGCCGGGGTGGCCTCCTTCGTGCCCTCGCTGCGCACCTGGGTCACGGGCTGGGACGTGGAGTGCTCGGTGATCGGCACGGAGGTCAGGACCTCGTCGCCTTTCTTCTCCTGCCACACGGTCCACGTGGTCGCGCCGTTGACGCCGGCCGTCGTCACCTGGGATTCGCCGACGAAGAGGTCGGAACTGGTCGTCGTCGTCTCACTGAAGGGGATCTCGACGGTCTCGGTGGCCTCACCGCGGGTCACGCGGCTGACGTTGATTGACAGCTCGCCGGCCTCGCCCGTCGTAACATTCACGCGGTCGAGGGGGTGCACGGAGACGCCGGCGGCCTCGAGGATCGCGCGGGCGTCCTGCCCGGGACGTGCGGCGACCTCGCGCGTCGTACCGTCCACCGTGACGACGACGTTGCGAGCGCGCGACACGAGCGGGGTAAGCTCGTCACGCGAGGAGGAACGGTCTGCGGCGAGGCTGACGGCCGAGCCCAGCGGAGCAGCATCCGCGAGGATCGCGTCGGCCGACGAGGCCGTGGTCCACAGGGTACGGGTCTGACCGTCGACGGTCACCGTGTATGGCTTGGAGGTGCGCACGACGATCGTGTCGCCGTCGCGCACGGCCTCGCCGGTGCCGGGCTGAACGAGGTCGTTGCTGCCAACGCTCACGCCCGCAGCATGCAGCGCGTCGCCGACGGTGTTACCCCAGGAGGTCACGGGGCGCGACACCCCGTTGACCTCGAGCATGACGGACGTATGCGAGGAGGCGACACCGACGCCGGCGACGCCGAGGACACCCGCCGAGGCGAGGGCGGCGACGCCAAGGACGATGCGCGGGGAAGGCGCGAAGGAACGCACGTGGGCGCCCAGGACGTGCAGGGCGCTTGCGGCGGACGCACTCAGGGAGGTGCTCAGGTGGTGGTTCACGATTCTCCAGTTACTCGCTATCGATACTGCCGGTCAGCTTAACGTGCACGCACGCGGGCGCGCCAGACTCTGGCCGCGCCCGCGTGGAATGTCACGTCAGACGAGGCCCAGCTTGTAGGCGCAGCCCCACTGGCCCCAACCGGAGCGCTGCTGGAGCATGCGCGCACGCATGGTCTGCTCCTCCGCGGAGGCGTCGGAGGGCAGGCCGGAGCCGCCCACGGAACGCCACGTCGGCAGGGAGAACTGGTACATGCCGTAGTAGCCGTTGCCCGTGTTGATCGACGGGTTGCCGCCGGACTCGCACTGGGCGATGGCCGCCCAGATCGAAGCGTCGTCGCCGGAGACGGCGGCGGGAGCGGAGGCAGACGAACCGGACGAGGAGGAACCCGAAGAAGCGGACGAGGAGGACGAGCTGGAGGACGCATCCTCAGCCTTCTTCGCCTTCGTGCCCTTGGAGACGATGCGCTTGGTGGGCTCGGTGCGGGTCGTGGACAGGACGGCGGAGACGGTGACGTTGCCGTCGATGGTCTCCTGGTAGGTCTCGGTCACCTCGGAGCCGGCAGCGCCTTCCTGCACGGTCTTCTCGGTACCCTCTTCGGCTTCGGCGTCCTCACGCTCTTCGGTCTCGTAAGGGATCTCGGTCGTGGAGGAAACGTTGCCTCGCACGACGCGCGCGACGCGCAGGGTGGCCTCGCCGCCGTTGTGCTCCATGGTCACGCGGTCGATCGGACCGGCGCTGACGCCCGCCTTCTCGAGGATCGCGGTCGTGCCCTCGTCGGAGGAGACGACGACGTCTGTCGTGGTGCCGTCGGCGACGACATGGACGGTCTGGCCGGCCTCGGCGACGGGCATCTCGGCGCGGGTGTAGGAGCGGTCGGCCGCCATGGACGCGGCGGAGGCCGGCAGGGCAGAGAGCACGCCGGAAATCGACGAGGCAGTGGACCACGCCGTGGTCTGGTTGCCGTCGACCGTCACGTCGTACTCGGTCGCGGTGCGCACGACGACGGTGTCACCGTTCGCGACGGTCTGGTTGGAGGCGGGGGCGACGAGGTCGTGGTCGCCGACGGTCACGCCCGCGCTGTGCAGAGCATCGCCGGCGGTCGTGAAGAAGCCTGAGACATCGTGGGTCGCGCCGTCAACTTCGACGGTGACGTGGCGATAGGAGGTGCCGATGGCAGTGGCGGCGGTGCCGGCCACGACGAGGGCCGTCGCGGCTGCGACGGAAATGACGGTTGTACGAGAGGGCTGAAAGCTCACGTGTCTCCAGACTTTGTAGGTTCCGTTTCGGGGCCGCGCCGACGCATCCCCGCGGACTGCGGGCGCATCAGACGGGCAGGCCAATTCGGACTGACACACCCACCGTAACCAATTTGTTACCGTCGCGCGACCACTTTGACGCAATTCACCAGTCAGAGAACGCGCGCGGGAAGGTCGCGCGAAGCCCGATAACCCGCACTCATCACAGGAGAGATACCCTCACCAGGTGCCGTAGACCGCCTCGGTGTTCGCCCGCAGCTGGTCGCACGCCGCCGCCTCGCTGACGCCCCACTGATCCGCAATGAAACGCACGGTGTGCGCCATGACGTAGGAGGCGTTGGGGCAACCGCGCCATGGCACGGGCGTCAGGTAGGGAGCATCGGTCTCGACCAGGACGAGCTCGCGCGGCAGGACCGCGAGCGCGGCGCGCAGGTCGGAGTTCGCGGGGTATGTGATGGGGCCGGCGAAGGAGGCGTACCATCCGCGCTCGGCGAGATGCTGCGCCATCGCCGCGTCCCCCGAGTAGCAGTGGAAGACGATGCGTTGGTCCGCGCTCGCGCGCTCCTCGAGAATCGCGAGGGTGTCCTCGTGGGCGTCACGGTCGTGGATCTGCAGGGGCAGGCCCGAGCGCTGCGCCATGTCGATGTGCGCGCGGAAGGACTCCTTCTGCGCCTCACGGCCCGGGTCGGCCGTGCGGAAATAATCCAGGCCGCTCTCCCCCACCGCGACGACCATTGGATCGCCCAGCCGAGCCTCGACGGCGGCCAGGGCCTCGTCGAGGGGCACGTGGTAGTCGCGCACGACGGGGACTAGACCGTCGGGCGAGGGGTCCGCGCAGCCCGCGTGCAGGGCCGCGTCGTTGGGGTGGATCGCGATCGCAACGCGCACGCCCTCGTGAGCGCGCGCCAGCTCGATCATCGGATCGAAGTCGGGCAGCTCGCAGGCGCTCGAAATCATCCGGGTGACGCCCACCTCGCGGGCACGCCCCAGCTGTTCCTCGAGGCTGAGCACCACGCCCTCGCGCCGGGGGATCTCGCCGACGTGGGTGGGCAGGTGGGTGTGGTTGTCCACCACGGGCGCCGCCAGGGGCGCGGGCGCGTCGGGCCAGGGACGAGGCTTACGCGGGCTCATGCGAGAGTGGTGACCTTTCGGGAGGGATAAGGACGAGGCGTGGGGTCAGTGGGCGAGCACGACGCCGCGGGCGACCTCATCGACGACGTCGTCGCCGAGGAGGAGACGGACGATTTCGAGGCCGAGCTCCAGGGAGGTGCCGGCGCCGCGGCTGGTGATGATCTGCTCGTCGACGACGACCGGGTTCTCGTGGACGATCGCTCCGCCCTCGGCGATGGCCTTGACAAAGGCGGGGTTCTCGGTCGCGTGGCGACCGTCGAGGACGCCCAGCTCGGACAGGATCGAGGGGGCCGCGCAAATCGCGGCGATGGGCTGGGACTCGTCGGAGCGGCGCAGCACCTCGGTCTGGATCGCGGGCGTGGCCTTCAGGTTCAGGGTGCCGGGCATGCCGCCGGGCAGGAAGAGGACGGTGTAGGTGGACAGGTCCACGTCCTCAAGCATGAGGTCGGCGACGACGCGGATACCGTGCGAGCTGGTCACGTGGCGGGCGTCGGTCACGGAGATCAGGTCGGAGCGCACACCGGCGCGGTACAGGACGTCGGCGACAGCCAGGGCCTCGACCTCTTCGAAGCCGTCGGCCAGCATGATGGCGACGGTGGCGTCGGTGGCAAGCTTCTCGGGAGTGGGCATGATTCCTCTTTCCTCGCGGCTATTACGACAAGCGTTACTCCCAGGTTAGCGCAGCCGCACGTGCCCCGTGACGCGCCACGGCCTCGTCCCAAGGTGGGACGAGGCCGCGTGCGTCACTCGGAGCGCAGGGCTTCGACCGGGTCCTGGCGCGAGGCGCGCGAGGCCGGGATGATGCCCGCGATCACGGTCAGGCCGACGGACACCGCGATGAGTGTGAGGGCTGTGAGCGGCGAGAGCTGGGCAATGTTCTCCACGTTGAACGAGGAGTACGCGATGCCGTTCGCAACCGCACACAGCCCGTAGGTGACGCCCACGCCGATCAGGCCCGCCAAGAGGCCTTCGATGACGGTCTCGGCGTTGAACACGCGGGACACGTCGCCCTTCGAGGCGCCGATCGAGCGCAGGATACCGATCTCCTTACGGCGCTCGAGCACCGAAATGTAGGTGATGATCGAAATCATGATCGAGGAGACCACCAGCGAGATCGACACGAAGGCGATGAGCAGCCAGGAGATGATGTCGACGATCTTGGTCACCGAGCTCATGAGCGCGCCCATGACGTCGGAGTAGGTGACGACCTTATCGGTCGCGCCCGCCGCCTTGTTG
>CATYYP010000137.1 GCA_958415245.1 Schaalia odontolytica
ATCTCCCGTGCCGCCATCTTTCTGCGCGTTGCGCTCGCAATGGTTCTCATCGCCACGGGAGGTGGACTCGCCTGGTGGGCTTTCCATCCCCGCCCCGCCGCCGACGAAGCGAGCGCGCCCGAATCTGCCACCCAGTCGCCAACCCTCGGCCTGTTCGACCGCGTGACCGTGTCCGGGCGCGTCGGCGCGACACCGACCATCGAGATCAAGGCCCCTCTGGAGATCGACGGTTTCAAAGCACGCGTGCTCGAGGAAGGCAGCGGTCGTGAAATCACTGAAGGCTCACCCGTCCTCGTCTCTGTCACCGCTTTCGACGGAACCAGCGGACGCATGCTCTCCGAGTCCGGCCACCCCCAGATGAGCCTCGGCATCGTCGGCTCCGGCCAGATCAATGACGACCTGTCACGTCTGGTCACCGGCAAGCGCGAGGGCACACGTATGCTCGCGTTCCGTTCCATCACGATGGGTGACGGATCGCCGAACACCATCGAGGTCGACGTCGTCGATATATTGCCGTCGATCGCAACCGGCACGTCCGTCGACGCGAGCGTTGGTCCTCTGAGCGTCGAGATGAGCCCGGAGGGGCCGATCATCAGCCACATTGACACGCTTCCCGGCGGCATCACGACCCAGACCCTTATCAAGGGTGACGGGGTGCAGGTCCACGAAGGCGACCGGGTCGTCGCCCAGTTCACGGTTCTCGGCTGGACCGACGGTACCGTGCGCGTGTCCACGTGGGAGACCGGCGTCCCCGAAGTCATCAACTTGGGGACGGCGATGAAGGGTCTCGCGACGGCCCTCGTTGACCAGAAAGTGGGGTCACGACTGGCCATCACTATCCCTCCGGACCTGGCCGCCGGTGACGACACGCTGTGCGTCGTCATCGATATTCTCGGTACTGAACCTGGCACTGCGACGAACGGGGACCAGGCACCTCAGTCGTGACCGTTCAGCTCGTGAGAGCCGTTTCGCACAAGACTTGTCGCTTGTGGGACACTGGGAAGCATGCTGAGATGGATGACCGCCGGTGAATCACACGGACCCGCACTGCTCGCAACGATCGAGGGACTGCCCTCCGGGTTGCATGTGACGACGGAGGACCTGCGCCGTGGCCTCGCGCGTCGTCGCCTCGGCTACGGTCGCGGTGCTCGGCAGAAGTTCGAGGCCGACGAGGTATCGATCCTGGCTGGAGTGCGGCACGGCGTGACAACCGGCGCCCCGGTGGCTATTCGCATTGGCAACTCTGAGTGGCCCAAGTGGGAGACGGTGATGAGTGCCGATCCGGTCGATCCGTCGGAGCTTCTCATCGACGCGGGAACGGGAGACGAACGCGAGATCGCTCGTAACCGACCGCTGACGAGGCCCCGTCCCGGTCACGCAGACCTGCCCGGCATGCTGTCCTACGACCTGTCCGAGGCTCGCCCCATCCTCGAGCGCGCGAGCGCCCGCGAAACTGCCGCGCGCGTTGCACTCGGTGTGCTCGCCGAAGCTCTCCTGGAGCAGGTCGCCGGTGTTCGTCTCGTGTCCCACGTCGTCTCCGTCGGCGCCCAGCACGCCACGGCCTCGTTGCTTCCGACTCCCACGGACGAAGCCGCACTGTGCGAGGCCTCGATGCGCACACTCGATCCGGAGGATAACGCCCGCTTTGAGGCAGCCGTCGATGCTGCCAAGCAGGCGGGTGACACGATCGGCGGCGTCGCCGAAGTGATCGCATACGACGTTCCCGTCGGCCTGGGCACACACGTGACCGCGCGCGAGCGCCTTGATGCGCGTTTGGCCGCCGCGCTTATGTCGATCCAGTCCGTCAAGGGCGTCGAAATCGGAGACGGTTTCGCTCAGGCTGCACTGCTCGGCTCAGCGGCACACGACGAGATCGTACGCGGCGACGATGGACACCTGACCCGCGCCTCCAACCACGCTGGAGGCATCGAAGGAGGGACGTCCAACGGCGCGCCGATCGTCGCGCGCGCCGCTTTCAAGCCGATCTCGACCGTTCCGCACGCGCTGCGCAGCGTCGACCTTGCAACGGGTGAGGAAGCGGTGGGCTTGCACCAACGCTCCGACACCTGCCAGGTCGTGCCCGGGGCCGTGATTGCCGAGGCCGAGGTGGCCCTCGTCCTCGCGGATGCTCTGTCGGACCACGCTGGCGGCCGATCTGTTGGCGAGATGCGCAGGAATCTCGAGGCGTACCTCGCGGTGGTGGGGGAGCGCGCATGAGTGCTCAAGGCCCCGTCGTCCTCGTGGGGCTGCCCGGCGCGGGCAAGTCTAAGGTTGGGCGCCTGCTTGCCGAGCGGTTGGGCGTTGACCACATCGATACAGACGCCCTCGTCGTTGAGCGCGAAGGCCGTCCGATCGCTGACATTTTCGCCACCGACGGAGAAGCGGCTTTTCGCGTGATGGAGACCGAAGCCGTCGCCGAGGCTCTCACGCACGATGCCGTCGTGTCCCTGGGCGGGGGAGCAGCAGCGACTCCCGCCGTTCGGGAGCTCCTATCCGGGCACACGGTCGTCTACATTGACGCTCCTCACGAGGAGCTCGTTCGTCGCACTGCCTCGAAGACGCATCGGCCGCTGCTTGCGAAGGACCCGTCCGGGACGCTCGCGCGCCTGCGCACCGAGCGCGAGCCTCACTACCGATCCGTCGCCACCATCGTCGTCGAGTCAGGGCCTGGTCCCGTCGACGACGTCGTTACCGCCATCGCCCAGCAGTTGGAGCACGCATGAGCACGATTATCCGCGTCACCGGAGAACACCCCTCGACTATTACGGTCGGACACGGGCTCGGCTTTGAGCCGATCCGCGAGGCCCTCGACGAGGCCGCGACGAAGGTGCTCATCATTCACGCGCGTCCTCTCGCTAGCCGAGCCGAGGCCCTGGCGCAGTACCTGCGTGAACAGGGGATCGAGGCCTCGACTGCCGACCACCCCGATGCCGAGGCCGGCAAGTCAATCGAGGTTGTTGCGTCCCTGTGGGACGAGTGCGGGCGCCTCCAGCTCGGGCGTAAAGACGCGATCGTCGCCATGGGTGGGGGCGCGACCACCGACATGGCTGGTTTCGTCGCCGCAACGTGGCTGCGCGGTATCACCCTCATCAACGTTCCGACGACGCTCCTCGCCATGGTTGACGCAGCCGTTGGCGGTAAGACGGGTATCAACACGTCCGTTGGGAAGAACCTCGTTGGTTCGTTCTATCCGGCAACCTCCGTGGTTGCCGATATGGATCTCCTCGAGAGCCTACCCGCACCCGATCTGGCGGCAGGTGCAGCCGAGGTCATCAAGTGCGGCTTCATCGCCGACCCGGAGATCCTGCGCATCGTCGAGAACACGGAACCAAGCGAGCTTCTGCGGTCAAACAGCCCGCAGCTCGCGGAGATCACCACCCGCGCGATTGCCGTCAAAGCCCGCGTCGTGTCCGCCGACCTAACCGAAGGCGGCCTCCGCGAAATCCTCAACTACGGACACACCCTTGCACACGCCATCGAGCGCGCGAACGACTACACCTGGCGCCACGGCGATGCGGTGGCCGTCGGCTGCTGCTTCGCGGCGCGTCTGGCCCAGGCCCGCGGCCTGCTCAGCGCTGACGACGTTGCTCGCCACGACCAGCTTTTCTCACGCGTCGGGCTACCCACCCGCTACGAGGGAAGCACTCTCCATAAGCTCACCCACATCATGCTCTCCGATAAGAAGGTACGACGCGGAATCCTGCGCTTCGTCCTCCTAGACGGTATCGCAAATCCCGGGACGGTCTCCGTCGATCCGCAGGAGCTGCAGGCCCCCGCGTCTCAGATCGGCATTCGCGCATGAGCCTCATCGTCTTGATCGGAGTGACTGGCTCCGGGAAAACCACCGTTGGACGCGAGCTCTCCCGCCGCTACGAATTGCCCCTCTACGAGGTCGACGAGGCCGTCGAGGCACGCCTGGGTGCGTCGATGCGCACCCTCGTGGTCGGACGCGATCCGCGCCTGGCCACCACAGCACGCGAGGAAGCCGAGCGTCTCCTCAGCATCGACGAGGGCATTGTCACGCTTGGGGCCTCTCAGCCACTCGACCCAGCCACTGCCTCGTCGATCGAGCTGGCGCGTGCAAACGGCGCGTCCATCATCGAGCTCAGCGCCGATCTTTCCGCGGTATCACGCCGAGAAGGCCTCGGTGCTCCGCGCTCGGTCGGCCTGGGTGCACCACGTGCCGTGCTCACCCAGCTGATGAAACAAGCGCGCGAGGCATACGCCTCCGTGTCCGACACAACAGTGGATACGAGTGACCGCACCCCGCAAGAAGTCGCGGATTTGGTCGCACGCGCGTGTAAACTGACCCCTGATTACTGATTCCTTCTCAAGTGAGGTACCCCTGTGGCAACGACCAATGATCTGAAGAACGGCCTGGTTATGGTGATCGACGGCCAGCTCTGGCAGGTTGTCGAATTCCAGCACGTCAAGCCCGGCAAGGGCCCGGCCTTCGTGCGCACCAAGATCAAGAACGTCCTGTCCGGCAAGACCGTCGACAAGACCTTCAACGCGGGCCTGAAGATCGAGACCGCGACCGTCGACCGTCGCGACATGACGTACCTGTACCAGGATGGCACCGACTACGTCTTCATGGATCAGTCCACCTACGAGCAGATCAACGTTCCCGCCGAGACCGTGGGCGATGCCCGCAACTTCATGGTGGAGAACCAGGATGTTATCGTCTCCCAGCACGACGGCACCGTCCTGTTCGTCGAGCTGCCCGCGACCGTCGTCCTGACGATCACGCACACGGAGCCCGGCCTGCAGGGCGACCGTTCTTCCGCCGGCACCAAGCCCGCGACCCTCGAGACCGGCTACGAGATCCAGGTTCCCCTCTTCATGGAGGAAGGCACCCGCGTCAAGGTTGACACCCGCGACGGCTCGTACTCGGGTCGCGTGACCGAGTAATGTCGAAGCAGCACCGCTTCACCTCGCGCACCAAGGCCCGCAAGCGCGCGGCCGACGTTGTCTACGAAGCCGACCAGCGCGGCATGGGGTCTAACCCCGACGTGCTGCGCGACCTCCTGCGCGAGCGCCGCGTCATCACCGCGGCTCAGACTCCGCTCCCGGAGTTCTCGATCCAGATCATCGCCGGTGTGGCAGACAATCTGCGCCGCATCGACTCGTTGATCTCGGCGCACGCGCGCGTGCCCGGCCTGGATCGCATCGCCGCCGTCGACCTTGCGGTCATGCGCGTGGCGGTGTGGGAGATGCTCGAGAACGACGAGGT
>CATYYP010000138.1 GCA_958415245.1 Schaalia odontolytica
TCGATACCTGAACGTCCATTGTCAGAATGTCGACATAGTGGCGGTCAAAGAACATGAGTGGGCCCTTCCCCTCCATCGGGGTAGCCCGTGAACCTGATGATCCAAGGGCGTACTCGACAAACAATCGTCACGCTCTATCCACACAATATGCAACAGAACGCCGTCCCCCTCTCCAACATCAACACTGATACCATGTAACCGTATTTAATTAACACGCAGTCGCGCCGCACATGAAGGTTTGACATGTCCAAAACATCGCGCAGCTCGGAGAACGCTCCCTACGTTCCGGACATTACGCTGGACCGTTCTTCTCCCGTGCCCTTGTACTTTCAGATCTCGGAGCCCATCGCACAGCTCATCAACTCCGGCGCCCTGCCCGCGGACACGCGCCTGGAGGACGAGCTATCTATGGCAGCGCGGCTGCACGTCTCTCGGCCCACGGCACGACAGGCGCTCCAGCGCCTCGTTGACCGCGGCCTCCTGACGCGCCGCCGCGGCGTCGGTACGATCGTGTCCCCGCGCCACGTCCACCGCCCCATGGAGCTCACCTCCCTCATGCGCGACCTCGTCGACGCCGGCCATAAGGTCCACACGACGATCCAGCGCTACGAGGCGCGCCCGGCCAACGCTCAGGAAGCCGACGTCCTCAAGATCACCGAGGGAACACTCATCGTCCACATTGAGCGCACGCGTTTTGCCAACGACGAGCCGATCGCCGTGCTTACCAACTTCATCCCGACGGACATCGCGCCGACCATGCAGGAGCTCGAGTCCGCTTCCCTCTATGACCTGATGCGCGAGCGCGGGGTCACCCTGGCCTCGGCCCGCCAGGTGATCGGCGCCCGCAGCGCGACAACAAAGGAAGCCAAGCTCCTGTCCGAGCACCGCGGCGCCGCCCTGCTGACGACGCAGCGCACGACATACGACCCCTCGGGACGCATTGTCGAGTACGGCGACCACATCTACCGCGCATCGCGATACTCCTTCGAAGCCAGCCTTTTCGCCCAGTGACAAGGCATTGATGCTTTATCCTGATAATTCGTCGAAGGTCAGAAGTACTCTCCATAGACTTGTTTTTGCCGCAAGAGTCGGAAGCAATCACAAAGGAACGCTTCTCACCATAGCCATCGAGCACACCCCCAGAGCCCATTCTGGGCTCCGGGGATAACCCGCCAGCCGTCCGGTGGAACGATTCGTCGGATCCGGCCGAGCTGACGCAGTCCGCCCCATTCGACCATAGCGCTCCTGCCTGCAACTCAACCATTGCTCGCACCATACAACACCGCCGAGTAGCATCCCACCAAATAATCCCAAGAGAACAGATAGTAGAATTTCTCTAAATGACGTTCAAAAAACCGTTGCTTTTCCTTCACCTTAATTCTATGCCACTCATAAGAGCAGAAATCTCGTAATTTTCAGTGCATGATCATGGACGCAATACTTCCTTCAGCGCCTCATCCAGGGAAATTTCCGCTCCAGTGATCATGTCTTCCAGGCTCTCGAGCGTGTGATGCGAGGGCCCTGCCAGGAAGGCGACCATTGCACCCACATCGGACGCATCCACGCCCGTGCGCGCCGCCCACGCGCGCCGATACAGGCGCAGCTGAGTCACGAAGTACGCGACCTTGTCAGGCTTGGTCGTGGCGGTCACCGGGCGTCCACTCTTCCAGTCGACGACCAGGTATCGGGGACCATCGCCGCGCACGCGCTCGAACACGGCGTCGATGCGTCCCTGGACGGACACGCCGCCCACCTCCACCGAGAAGGCCTCCTCGATCGCGACGGCCCGGTAGTCCGACAGCTCGTCCGCAACAAACGCGCGGAAGTTCGCGCGCAGCCGCTCGAGACGCTCGCGCTCACCGTCCGTCAGCAGGGCCTCGTCCGCCGCGTCGTCGCCGCCGGCCAGAGCGGCATCCTCACCCGCACCCGCCTCGTTGCCCGCAGTAATCTCCGAGGCCGGATCCGCGCTCGCGAGGTGAAGCTCGCGCTCCACCCACGCGTGAAACACCGTGCCCAGCGCAGAAAACGAGCTGGGACGAGCCGGCATCGGCCGACGCATGTCTCGCGCGAACTCATCCGCATCCTGCAGGAGCGCCGACACGGACGTCGCGGGAACCCGCTCGGCCGACAGGTCCACGACCGGCGTTTCCAGCCCCAGGTGATACTCCTCGATGAGGGCGACCGTATCGCGCACCGCCGGGTCCTCGCCCAGCTGCGCCAAAGCCTCGTACACGTCCTGATCCTGAGGCATCGCGTCGATCTGAGCCTGCACTGCCGCAGCGGCAGCCGCAACGCGCTGACGCGAGGGACCCGGCGCCTGCGGGAAGGTCTCGAACACCCGCACACCCGCGCCCTGATCGCTGCCCTCCTCGGCCTGAGGGACAGGCATCATCAAGCACCTGCCCTCCCCCACCGAGGACTTCACGGCATGGTCACGCCACCGCCCGTTGGACCACATCTGCGGGTCTTCGATGGCACCGCACGAACCCGACGAGATGCCAGGCGTGTGCTCGAAGAGCTGGGCGCTGGCATCCATCAGGTAGCGCGACGGATGCGTCACCTTCTTATTGAACCCAGACGTCCAGGAGCCCACCAGCAGCTGAGCGCTGCGCGCACGCGTCATGGCCACGTAGGCCAGGCGACGCTCCTCGCGCTCCGCGTGCTCCCCGAGGGAAGCACCGTACTCGCCCTCCAGCCACTGCTTGAAGGCAGTCGACGGATTCTTTGCCCCCTCAACGTCGAACTCGAAAGGCGGCAGATCTGCTCGATCTCCTCGCAACGGATGCGGCAACGAGCCGGCGTCGGTCACCCATGCCTTGTTCGCGGGAGGATCATCCGTCCACGGTCGGCTCTTGCTCTTGTGCAGGGGGAACGAGCCATCGGCCAGCCCAAACACCACAACCCCATCCCATTCCAGGCCCTTCGAGCCGTGGACGGTCAGGATCTGCACGGCGTTCGGGTCCGGCTCGCCCAGCGGAGCATCCAGCCCGTCCTCACGTTTCTCCGCCATGTCCAGATACGCCAGGAAAGACCCGAGGGACGCACCCGGAGTCTCTTGCTCGTAGGCTGCAGCCACAGAAATGAACTCATCGAGCGCCGCACGCCCACCCATCGACAGTGGATCCGCGATCACATCGTCCAGGGTGCCCATGATGAGGATCGTGCGCTCGACCTGCTCGGTGATCGAACGCCCCACCCCCTCACGGACCTGACGCAGGCGCTCAGCCAACAGGCGCACGCGGCGCACCGCTTCCTCGCTGACTGCGGGCCGCCCCTCGGCCGCCCACCCGGGCTTCGGAGGGGAATCCACCGCATCCAACAGAACTGCCTGATGAGGGTGAACGCCCTCCTGACGTGCCAGGAAACGCGCCCAGTCGCCCAGCGCCATCAGGTCGGCCGCACCCAGGTCAATGCCAGCCAGCAGACGAGCCAGCCACGGGGATGCCTCGACGTCGTACGCCAGTTCCAAGGCGGCGCGCACATCCTGCACGGCAGGCTGATCGAGCAGACCACCCAGGCCCACGATCTCCGTCGGGATCCCAGCCTCACGCAGGGCATCGTCGATCAACGGAAAGTCCCGACGCTGCCTGCTCAACACGGCGACACTGCGCCGCTTGCCGTCCTTAACCGGCTGCGAGCGCACCCGCTGCACGAAATCGACCATCGCGCCGAGCGCCTCGTCGTAATCCTGCGTGAAAGCAATGTCGACGGCTCCGGGCCCCGCCCCATCCCTGGGAACCAGGACGGGGGACTGCGCCTTGAGCTCCTGCTTGCCCACCTGGAAGGAGGGCACCTCACGCAGGGGCGCCGCCACCCTGTTCGCAGCGTCCAGGATCGACACGTCGTTACGCCAGGCAGTTGAGAGCGTGAGCGTCTGCCCCTCGTCGGGTACGCCCGTCTGGAACCGATCCAAGAAGGACTCAAGGGACGAGGCCGAGGCCCCCCTCCAGCCGTAAATGGCCTGATTCGGGTCGCCTACCGCGGTGACCGCGTGATCTGAGAAGAGCATCGACAGCAGGTCCATCTGGATGACCGAGGTGTCCTGGAACTCGTCGAGCAGGACCGCGCGGAATTCCTCGCGCAGGGACGCACGAACCGCCGGCGCCTCGCGCACGATGCGCGTGGCCAGGACCAGCTGATCGGAAAAATCCAGGAAGCCCATCTCGCGTTTTCGCTGCTGGTAGGCGGCGATCGGACCCAAGAAGGCGATGCGACGCGAATTCACGTCCATGGCCTTGCGAGACTCCTTGTTCCCGCGCCCCACCTGCTCGAGCTCGCGCCCAAACTCCTCCAGGGCCTCGCGCGCACTCTCCACTGTATAGCCGTGCTCCGCAATTTCGCCCGCGAGGTGCAGGACCTTTCCAACGACGCCGGCCGGGGTGAGCTCATCATCCAGGTCGGTGGGCCACGACTCAACGATCTGCGTCATGAGGTCGATCGCCCCGGCCTCGGACAGCATCGAAAAGTCCGGGTCGATCCCGATACGCATGCCGTGCTCGGAGACAATGCGCTCCGCGAAGGAGTTGTAGGTCAGCGCCACCGGGTCCTCGTCGAGGCGCTCACGCAGCTGGGGCATCTCGCGAGAGAGCAGTCGGATGCGCTCACGCAGGCGCTCCCCCAGCTCGCCGGCGGCCTTGCGCGTGAAGGTGAGGCCAAGGATCGACGACGGGGTCAGGTCCGGATGGTTCGCCAGGAGCCAGAGGACCCGCATCGACATGGTCTCGGTCTTGCCCGACCCGGCGCCCGCGACGACGAGGAGAGGGCGGCGCGGAGCCTCGACCACGCGCACCTGCTCAGGCGTCGGCGTCTTCGTCGCGTCGACGATTGCCTGGATCTGCAGGGCACCAAGATTCATCGCTCTGTCCTTTTCCACGTCACTCCACCACCTTGTGGCCACGCTCGCGTGCCGGGCACAGCCGATCGAAAGAACAGTACGCGCAGGCCGCATCCGAGGGACGCGCCTCAAAGTAGGGGCCTCTCGCATCCACCGTGACTGTGCGGAGCTTATCGTGCCAATCCTCCAGGGCCTGCCCCTCAAGGCGCGGCTGATCGAAATACTTCAGCTTATCGTCGCCAAGCAGGGCGATGCGCGCTCCCGCGACCCTCTCGCCCGAGGCAAGCAGGGCCATCTGGTACGCCGCCAGCTGCGGATTATCGGGGACGGTCTTCGCCGAATATCCGCTCTTTCCGGTCTTCAGGTCGGTGACGCGTACCCCCTCGTCGACAT
>CATYYP010000139.1 GCA_958415245.1 Schaalia odontolytica
GCCGTGGAGCGCGCAGCCGACGCCGGCTTCCGGGTTATGATTCACCCGGAGATTGAGTTTTACCTGCTGCGTCAGCCCGTGACACCCGATCGCATGATTCCCGTCGATCAGGCTGGCTACTTCGACCACGTGGCGCGCGGCGATTCGAACGACTTCCGCCGCCGCGCCGTGCGCATGCTCGAGGACATGGCGATTCCGGTCGAGTTCTCGCACCACGAGGGCGGGCCGGGACAAAACGAGATTGACCTGCGAGCCGTTGACCCTGTGCGCGCAGCGGATAACATCATGACTGCGCGCACCCTCATTGAAGAGGTCGCGCTACGCGAGGAGCTCGTCGCGACGTTCATGCCCAAGCCTTTCATTGAGCACCCCGGCTCGGGCATGCACACGCACCTGTCGCTGTTCGAGGGCGAAGAAAATGCGTTCTTCTCTCCTGCGGGGCAGTATCGCCTGTCCACGACGGGGCGCCAGTTCATCGCTGGCCTTCTTGCGCACGCCGAGGAGATTGCGGCCATCACCAACCAGCATGTCAACTCCTACAAGCGCCTGTGGGGCGGGGGAGAGGCTCCCTCCTACGTGTGTTGGGGCCACTTGAATCGCTCGGCTCTCGTGCGCGTTCCCCTCTACAAGCCGAAGAAGGCTGCGGCGGCGCGCATCGAGTACCGCGCCCCCGATCCGAGCGCGAACCCCTACCTGGCGTTCGCCGTCCTCATTGCGGCTGGGCTCGACGGCATCGAGAAAAAGATGGAGCTGATGCCCGAGGCCGAGGATAACGTGTGGGACCTGTCGGATCGTGAACGTCAGGTCATGGGCATTCACGCCCTGCCTGCCTCGTTGGCGGACGCCGTGCGTGCCATGAAGAGTTCCGACCTGGTGGCCTCCACGCTCGGTGAGCAGGTGTTCGACTACGTCATCCGCAACAAGCGCAAGGAATGGACGGAATACCGCCAGCAGATTACGCGTCAGGAGCTTGAGCAATTCCTGAAGGTCGTTCCCCGGTGACACCTGACGAACTTCGGATTGCCGGATTCCTGGACCCTCGCCGAGCCCTCGACTATTTCGCGGAGCTTCCGGGTGGAGTCGAGGTATGGGCGGCGGACCTGGGAGCGAGTGCCGACCCCGATCAGGCGTTGCTGGCGGCGATCCGTCTGCACGAGGCGGACTCCGGCCTCGTGCGAGGACTCGTCGATGATTCGCGTGCGCGCGCTCGCCTGTGCGCCGTCCTGGGGGGCAGCCAGTGGCTGGGTGATTACATCATCGCTGAGCCCGGCCGTGCTCGATCGACGTGGGAGGATCCCGGCGAGGCCTCGCGCGTGATGCTCGCGTCCGTGGGTGCGATGCGAGGGGAGCATGATGCCCTCGTCGCCTCTGAGGACGCCCGGGTGGACGATCTGCGAGGCGCGTATCGCAGGGTACTGCTGTACCTGGCCGCCGATGACCTGACGAGCGATGATCCTGAAGGCTTCATGCCCGAGGTCGGTCGGCGCATCGCCGACCTGGTCGACGCCACCCTTGAGGCCGGCCTTGCCCTGGCGAGGCGGGACATCGACCCGCAGGGGCGTATCCCCTTCGCCATCATCGCGATGGGTAAGACGGGAGCACGCGAACTCAACTACATCTCCGACGTTGACGTCGTCTACGTCGCCGAGCCCGGGGCTGATGGGGACGAGCGAGAAGCCCTTGAGGTCGCGACGCGCCTTGCGGCGGCGACGGCTTCCGCCTGCTCGGGGCCCGGAACCGAAGCTCCACTATGGACGGTGGACGCGAATCTGCGGCCCGAGGGGCGCAACGGAGCGCTCGTGCGCACCGTCGAGTCCTACCGCCAGTACTGGGACAAGTGGGCGCAGACCTGGGAGTTCCAGGCGCTGCTCAAGGCGTGCGCCTGCGCGGGAGACGAGGCCGTCGGGCGCGCCTTCGAGGAAGCCGCACAGCCCTACGTGTGGAGCGCAGCGACGCGCGAAGGATTCGTCGAGGCGGCGCGCGCGATGCGCCGACGCGTCGAGGACAACATCTCGCGTTTGCACGCGTCCCGTGAGCTCAAGCTCGGGCGCGGCGGCCTGCGTGACGTCGAATTTACGGTCCAGCTCCTCCAGCTCGTCCACGGTCGCACCGACGCCTTCCTGCGCGTGAAGTCGACGCTGGAGGCGATCGAGGCGTTGCGCGAGGGCGGCTACATCGCGCGCAGCGACGCGCAACAGCTCGCCTCGTGCTACCGATTCTTGCGCGCTGTCGAACACCGCACTCAGCTGCCCCGCATGCGCCGCACGCACCTGATCCCGGACAAGGAACGGGAGCTGCGCGTCCTCGGGCGTGCGATGGGGCTGGCACGCTTCCCTGATGCGGAGTCGATCAGCGCTGCCATCGACGAGGTTCGCACTCGCGTCCGCGCTCTGCACGAGGACGTCTTCTACCGCCCGATTATCGCCGCGACTGCGTCGCTGAGCGAGGACGAGGTGTCCCTGCACGCGGACGGCGCGCGCGACCGACTGGCTGCTATCGGCTACCGGGATCCGGCGGGAGCGCTCACGCACATTGGAGCCCTCACGCAGGGGACGAGCAGGCGCGCGGCGATCCAGCGTCACCTGCTTCCGGTGTTCATCTCGTGGCTCGCCGGAGGCGCCGACCCCGACATGGGCCTGTTGAATTTCCGGATCCTGTCCGAGGACATCGGAGACTCGCACTGGTACCTCGCGCTCCTGCGTGACTCCGGCGTGGCCGCCCACAGGCTCACGACTATGCTTCCGAACTCCCGCTGGATTGCAGAGGCGCTCGCCAAGCGTCCCGAGGCCGTGGCCTGGCTCGACGACGATGGTGAGCTAGCGCCGCGCGAGCCGCATCGGCTAGCTCGGGAAGTGGCGGCCCTCATTGATCGCCACGATGACGCGACGGAGGCCGCGGCCCGCGTACGGGCAGTACGTACGCGTGAGCTCACGCGTTGCGCGATGAGCGACCTGCTGGGCGGCGTCGATCCGCGCGGGAATGCGATCGCCGACGCCACGGATGCGGCAATTCTCGGAGCCCTCGCTATTGCGCAGCGGGAGGAAGCCGAGCGGTGGGGCGAGCAGCGGGCGGCCGTCGTGTTTGTTGCGATGGGCCGCTACGGCGGACGCGAGTGCTCGTACGCCTCGGATGCCGACGTGATTGCCCTGCACGAGGCCGTCGGGGGTGCCGCCGAGGCGGAGGCGGCTGCCAGCGCGACGGCGATTGTGAACCGCGTAAAGAACCTCCTTGGCTCGGCTACAAACCAGCTGGGCATTGTCGTCGACCTCGACCTGCGTCCCGAGGGCAAGAATGGCCCGATGAGCCGTACGATCGAGTCGCATCGTGAGTATGCGCAGCGGTGGGCCTCCACCTGGGAGCGCCAGGCGGCGGTGCGTGCGCGCCCGATCGGTGAGGGAACCCTCGCCGATTCTGCGCGGGCACTGTTCGATGAGCTCGCCTATGGGGGAGTGAGCGAGTCTGATGTGCGTGACATTCGCTTGCTCAAAGCACGCATGGAGAACGAGCGTCTGCCGCGCGGCATCGAGCCCGCTCGCCACGTGAAGCTCGGCCCCGGTGGCCTCACCGACGTGGAGTGGACGATCCAGCTCATCCAGATGCGTGCTGGAATGAACAACCCCGCACTGCGTACGCCCTCGACGACGCAGGCGATCCTGCGTGCTCAAGAGCAGGAGCTGATCAGTGCTCAAGACGCGCAGACTCTTCTCGATGCCTGGGACATGGCCACTCGTGTTCGCGCGGCCAACACACTGGCGAGCGGACGCATGAGCGGTGTGAAGCTCGACGTCTTGCCTCGCGACAGCGCGGAGCTGCGTGCCCTCGCAGCGATCCTCGGGTACGGTAGCGGCGGGCTGAACGCCCTCGAAGACGACTGGCTGCGCGCTGGACGCAAAGCGCGCGCCGTCATGGAACGACTTTTCTGGGAGCAGCAGTGAAGATTGTGCTGGTACGGCACGGACAGACCCCCGCGAATCGCCTTGGCGCGCTCGACACAGTGCGCCCTGGCCTCGGGCTGACTCCCGAAGGACTCCTCCAGGCGCAGCGCCTCGCGGACCGGTGGGAGTCCGAGGTTGCGCCGCCTCCGACCGTCATCGCTCTGTCCGGCCTCGAGCGCACGCGCCTGACCGCGGCCCCGCTGGCGAGCGCCTACGGGCTGACCCCGCGGGTGCACCCCGGCATCCGCGAGCTACGCTCCGGCGACCTCGAAATGGCGGCCGACCCGGCATCGCAGTCCCTCTACGTGCGAACGACCCTGTCGTGGTGCGCCGGGGATTTGGATAATCGCATGCCCGGCGGCGAGAGCGGGCGCGAGGCCTTGGCCCGCTCGCTGGAGACCGTGCGCCGTGTGGGCCTGGCCGCACGCGAGCAAGCGGGGGACGAGGCCGTCGCGGTGTTCGTCATCCACGGTGCACTCACACGCCTGCTGGCCACGTGGCTGTCCACCGATATCGACGAGGAACTCGTCTCCAAGCACTTCATGTCGAACACGGGCACGTCCACCTTCGAGTGGGCGCCCGACTTCACTCCGGCATCTGCTGACGAACTCGCGAAGCAGCTTCACGCGTTGACCTGGAACGACCGTCCTCTCGATCAGTGGTCATGAGGCGTCTCCTGATCGGGGGCGACGAAGGCTGACACCTCGAAAGGGAACGAGCGGTATTTGAAGTAGTTCTCCAGGTACGACAGGTGGTCCTCGCACGCGAGCCACGTCTTCGTGCGCCCGCGGTGGATCGCAGGGTTACGCCAGTCGATCCGGTAGATCGCGGCGTTCGTGCATTCACGCGCCGAGCAGATGCCCGATGCGGCTTCGACTCCCAGTGCCATGGTGTCCTCCCCGTGCGGTTACGCTTGGAAGTATGCCAACCCTCGTTCTCGTTCGCCACGCGCAGGCCGCATATTCATACCCCGATCACACTCGACCCCTCACGCATGCGGGCGTCGATCAGGCCGCGCGTCTCGGCGGTGTCTTATCCCGCGAGATCGGCGCATTCGATGTCGCGGTGTGCTCGGACGCGACGCGCGCCCAGCAGACGTTCGCTCAGATCAGTCAGCACGTGTCGATTCGTGAGAGCTGGTTCGACCGCGGTATCTATAACGCCGACGAGGAGGACATCCTCACCCTGGCGCGCACTTTCGAGGGGACCAGCGCACTCATCGTCGGTCACGAGCCCACTATCTCCGGCGCCGGTTATGTGCTGGCGCGCGAGAATGATCGGGGAG
>CATYYP010000140.1 GCA_958415245.1 Schaalia odontolytica
GCATACCGCCACCCACGACCTTGCCGAAGGTCACCAGGTCGGGCACCCAGTCGGCGCCCTCGATGCAGGACGCGTCAACGAAGCCGGCGCTGTAGCGGCCCGAGGGCGCGCCGTCGACCCACCCGGCCACGGCCTCGAGGCCCCACCAGCCGGCGGGGTCGACGCGGAAGCCGGTGAGGACCTCGTCGAGGATCATGAGCGCGCCGTGCGCGGTGCACAGGCGGCGGATCTCGCGGTTCCACCCGGGGTGGGGCGGGACCGTGCCCATGTTGGCGGGGGCGCCCTCGAAGATGACCGCGGCGATACTGCCACCCGCCTGCTCGAAGCACGCGCGCAGGGCATCGACGTCGTTGTAGGGCAGGACAATTGTCTGGGCGGTGATGGCCTCGGGGACGCCGGCCGACCCGGGCAGGCCGCCGGTGGCGACGCCCGACCCGGCGGCGGCGAGCAGGCCGTCGGAATGGCCGTGGTAATTGCCGGCGAATTTCACGATGAGGTCGCGTCCGGTGGCGCCGCGCGCCAGGCGGATCGCCGTCATCGTCGCCTCGGTGCCCGTCGACACGAAGCGGACGCGCTGCGCGAAGGGCACGCGCTCGCGCACGGCGCTGGCCAGCAGCGTCTCAGTTTCGGTGGGTGCGCCGAAGGACAGGCCGCGCGAGGCCGCCTCCTGGACGGCTGCCACCACCTCGGGGTGTGCGTGGCCGAGCAGCGCCGGGCCCCACGACCCGACGAGGTCCACGTAGGAGCGCCCCTCAACGTCGGTGACGCGTGCACCGCTCGCGCTCGCGATGAAGCGCGGGGTGCCGCCGACGCCGCCGAAGGCGCGCACGGGCGAGTCGACGCCGCCGGGGATGACGGCTTTTGCTTGGGAGAATGCGGTTTCGTTAGTAGTCACGGCTACCTTCACAGAAGAAAAACGGATTGTTGCTATGGTACGCGCGCTCAGCGGGCCCGGCGGGCGACCTCGAGAGCCCAGTAGGTGAGGACGGAGTCGGCACCCGCCCGGAAGATGCCGGTGAGGGACTCGTCGATGACGCGGGTGCGGTCGATCCACCCATTGGCGGCGGCGGCCTCGACCATCGCGTACTCGCCGGATACCTGGTAGGCGGCGACGGGAATGTCGGAGGCGGCGGCCACGTCGGCCAGCACGTCGAGATAGGGGCCGGCGGGCTTGACCATGAGCATGTCGGCTCCCTCGGCCGCGTCGAGCAGCGCCTCAAAAAGGCCCTCGCGCCGGTTCGCGGGGTCCTGCTGGTAGGTGCGGCGGTCGCCCTTGAGCGTGGAACCGACGGCCTCACGGAAGGGCCCGAAGTAGGCGGACGCGTACTTCGCGGAGTAGGCGAGGATAGCGACGTCCGCGTGTCCCGCCTGGTCGAGGGCGGCGCGGATCGCGGCGACCTGGCCGTCCATCATGCCCGAGGGCGAGACCATGTGTGCGCCCGCGCGCGCCTGGGAAATCGCCATCGCCTGGTAGAGCGGCAGGGTCGCGTCGTTGTCGACACCGCCTTCGGAGTCGAGGAGGCCGCAGTGCCCGTGGTCGGTGAACTCGTCCAGGCAGGTGTCCGCGCACACGACGAGCGCGTCGCCGACCTCGGCGCGCACGGCGGCGAGGCCGCGGTTGAGGATCCCGTCCTCCGCCCACGCCTGGGAGCCGATCGCGTCGCGGTGGGCGGGCACGCCGAACAGGTCAATGGCACCCACGCCCGCTTCGGCAGCCTCGGCTGCGGCCCGGCGCAGCGAATCAATCGTGTGCTGGTACTGGCCCGGCATGGCCGCGATCTCGCGGGGTTCGTCGATATCGTCGCGCACGAAGACCGGCCAGATGAGCTTGGCAGGGTCGACGTGGGTTTCGCGCACGAGGGCGCGCATCGCGGGGGTCGAGCGCAGGCGGCGCGGGCGAATCGTCGGGATCGGGGAGGAGTCCACCCCGGCCTCGGCGAGGTAGGAGGTAACGGATTCGGGGACGGTGGTCATGAGTCTCTTTCTTCAGGTGCGTCGGCTTGGGTGGGGCGGTCGAGGGCGTCGATGAGGGCGCGGACGATGGCATCGGGCGTGGGGGACGAGGCCTGGGCCGCGACCGCGATCCCCTGCCGCCTGGCGGTGGCTGCGGTGGGTGCGCCGATGGTCACGACCCGAGTTGAGGGGGGCGGCGGCCCGAGGAGCGCGGGGAGGGCGCGCGCCTGGGAGGAGGCGGTGAGGACCACCGCGTCGTAGCGCCCCGCGCGGAAATTCCCCGCGATATCGGCGTCAATATCGGCGGCTTCAGCGGGAGTGGTCGTGTAGGCGTCGACGGCATCGACGCTCCAGCCGAGGGCGCTCAGCCCGTCCGGCAGCGTGTCGGGCGCTGCCGCCGAGCGGGGGATGAGGACCGGGCGTGCACCGGAGGACGGGGCGGGGAAGCACTCAAGCAGCGCGGCGGCAGACCCTGTGCCGGTCAGGTCGAGGCTCACGCCCGCGTGGTCGCTGATCCATCGGGCTGTGGCCTGGCCGACGGCGGCGATGCGCGTGCCGCGCGAGCGTGCCTGTGGCAGGGCGGAAACGACGGAGCGCGCGGCCCTCCATGAGGAAAACACGACCCACGCGTATCCGCCGTCAGCGAGCCGGGCGCGCGCCGCGTCGAGCTGGGCGGAAACCAGCGGCGTCGAGACGGTGAGGGCGAGAGCATCCACCTGAGCCCCGGCCGTCCGCAGGGCGCGCGCGATGGCGTCATCGGACTTGGCGCGGGTCAGGAGGATCCGCCGCCCGGTCAACTCCGCATTCACGGAGGGTGCGCTCACGTGGGGCTCGTTCACGAGGATTGCCTCGGCGCTTTCGTCGCTCCCAAGTCAGTGACCTCGGCGGCGCCACGCGCGAGCAGCTGGCGCGCCACGTCCTCGCCGAGGCGGGCAGCCTCGTCCAGACCAACCGAGTCCGTGAGCGCGAGCACGCCACTCGCCTCGACCCGCTCACGCCCGTCGACGCTCATCACGCGCGCGTCGAGCAAGAGGGCCGAGGAGGCCTCGTCCACGCGGGCGAACGCACCCACGGGCGCCGCGCACCCCGCACCCAGGGCGGAGAGGACGGCGCGCTCTGCGCTGGCCGCGAGCGCGGTCGGCCGATGGTTGAGGGTGCTCAGGAGAGCGCGCAGGAGCGGGTCCTCCTCGTCGCGCGTTTCGATGGCGAGGGCGCCCTGCGAGGGGGCGGGCATCATGATGGCTGGGTCGAGCACGTCGGTGGCGTGGGCGTCGAGGCCGATGCGCCGCAGCCCGGAGAGTGCGAGGACGACCGCGTCGAGGCGATCGCCCGTGCCGAGGGCGGAGGGCGCGGTGCCCGCGTCGGCGCCCAGGTCGATGCCGCGCACGCGCGAGAGCCTCGTGGGGACGTTGCCGCGCAGGTCGCAGACGTGCAGGTCGGGGCGCGCGGCGAGCACCTGGGCGGCGCGCCTGGGTGAGCCCGTGCCGACGAGCGCGCCTGCGGGCAGCGACGACAGTGTCGCCCCGTCGGCCGCGCACAGGGCGTCGCGGGGGTCTTCGCGCTGCGGGACGGCCGCGATGCATAGGCCCGGCGTGGGGGCGGTGGGCAAGTCCTTGAAGGAGTGGACGGCCAGGTCGCACTCTCCCCCAAGGAGGGCGAGCCGCAGCTGCGCGGCGAACACACCGACGCCTCCGAGCGCGGCCAGGGGCGCCGCGGACACGTCGCCGTGCGTGCGCACGACCTCCAGATTGACGCTCACGTCCTCGCCGAGGCGAGCCCCGGCCTCTTCAATCGCCCGCGCGACGGTGGTGGATTGGGCGAGCGCCAGGCGCGACCCCCTGGTTCCCAGAACGAATGTCCACGTGGTCATAGCAGTCCTTTCACGCCCGCGCGGGCATGTGTGACGACGGAGGCGATGCCGGTTCCAGCGACCCATGCACCCGTGAGCACCACGCCCCCCAGGGGACGCACCTGTTCCTCGAGAGCGGCGACGCGCCCGCGATACTCGGGAGGCAGGGGCGGGAGCGTGCCGTTCCAGCGGGCGAGCAGGTGGTCGGTGACGGCCTCGGCGGCGATGGTGACGCCGGTGAGCGTGCGGATGTCGCGCAGGGCCCCCTCGACGGTGACGTCGGGTTCGGACTCGCCGAGGCGCCCGTAGGATAGGCGCAGCAGGTGCGTATGGGGCGCGAGCTGGTCGGCGAGCCACGGCCACTTGACGTTCAAGTGCGACAGAGCCTTGGCAGCCACGGGCCGCTCGCCGGCGGGCGCGGGGGCGACCAGGAGGCCCTGGGAGACGGGCGCGTCGTCCAGCTCGGGGGCGTGAACGGCCAGGGTGAGGCGCGCGATGGGCGCACCCTCAGGAACGCTCACATCGGGTACGAGGCCGGGGATGCGCGCCTCGGTCAACAGGCGCAGGGCGGCGCTGGCGCTGCATGCGAGGACGAGGCGCTCCGTCGTGACGCTCACGCCCGACCCGCTCGGCACGGGTTCGGCGCCGGGGGTGGGCCCGGGCTTGGTAGGCCCGCACTCGAGGGTCCATCCCGAGGCCTCACGCCTCAGTGAGAACGCGCCCGCGCGGGTGAGGACGGTTCCCCCGGCCTCCTCGATGGCGGTTCGCAGCGCGTCGACGAGGACGAACATACCGCCCTCGACGCAGGCTTCGGGAGTGCGGTGCGATCCGGCGGCGGCCAGCCGTGCCGCGACCGCGGCGGCCAGTGACCCGTGACGGGCAGTCTCGGCGCGCAGGCCGGGGGCGACCGTGTCGGTCGCCAGCATGGAAGGATCGGCAGTGTAGATGCCCGCGATGATCGGCCGCACCGAGCGCTCCAGCACGGCCTCCCCCATGCGCGCGGCCACGAAACCGGCCAGAGTCTCCCCGGCCTCGTCCATGCCGACGCCGCCACCCATCGAGCGATCCTCGAGGGCGCGGCGCACCCCGGCCTCGCCGAGTACGTGGGCGCAGTCGGGCGTGTCCGGGTGGGCCGGGATTCCCAGGAACGAGTCGCGCAGGAATGGGCGCAGCTCCCAGCCGCCGCGCAGGGAGGGTGCGTAGAGGCGGGCGCCCGATCCGGCGGGCTCGACCGAGGTCAGCCCCAGGGCCTCCACAATCGAGGAAGTGTCGGTGCCACGCACGACGTATGTCTCCGCGCCCAGGTCCACGTTCGCTCCGCCGACCGTGCCGCGGGCGATGAGGCCGCCCAGGTAGCCGCGCGCCTCGATCAGGAG
>CATYYP010000141.1 GCA_958415245.1 Schaalia odontolytica
CGTGACCGTGAAAAACTCGCACCTGCACCGCGGCGTGTGGGATAAGAGCGCGGACGGCGCCCACGAGGTGCGCGGACACACCCTCGGCATTATCGGCTACGGGAATATCGGCACCCAGCTCTCCGTTCTCGCTGAGGCTATGGGCCTCAACGTCATCTTCTACGACGCCGCCGAGCGCCTCGCCCTGGGCAACGCCACGCAGATGCCGACCATGGAGGCCGTCCTCCGTGAAGCCGACATCATCTCCGTGCACGTGGACGGCCAGGAGTCCAACACGAACCTCATCGGGCGCGTCGAGTTCGAGCTGATGAAGCCCGGCGCCCTGTTCATCAACCTGTCGCGCGGGCACGTCGTCGACGTCGACTCGCTGCACGCGGCGCTCGTGTCCGGCCACCTGGGCGGAGCGGCTATCGACGTGTTCCCGGAGGAGCCGCGCGCCAACGGCGACCCCTTCGACTCGCCCCTGGCGACTCTCGACAACGTCATCCTCACGCCCCACATCGGCGGCTCGACGGAGGAGGCGCAGTACGACATCGGTCGCTTCGTGGCCGCCAAGATCGGCGAATACCAGGCCAGCGGCTCGACCGACATGAGCGTGAACCTGCCGAACCTGACGATGAACATCGGCAAGCGCTCGCGCTACCGCGTGCGCCTCATCCACCGCAACGTGCCCGGCGTCATGGCTCGCGTCAACCAGATCTTCGCCTCCTCCGAGGCCAACGTCGACGCCCAGATCCTTGCCACCGTCGACGAGGTCGGCTACGTGCTCACCGACATTTCGGCGGGCCTGGGGCGCGAGGCGCTCGAGGAACTGAGCCACCTGCCCGAAACTGTCCGACTGATCGCCACGCCTCTGTAAAACTGTCGCATTCATCGCGTTCCCAGCTGGTCAAACGAGGCATAACTTACGGTATCGTAGGGGCATCGTTCCCAAAGGAGGACAGATGGATCTCACGACGAAGCTGCGCGAGCTGTACGCACCGGGAGTCGCCTACAACATCGCGATTCCCGACCGTCCGATCCCGGACATGGTCCTGGAAGTCGCCTCCCGCTACCCGGGGCGCGCCGCGATTGACTTCTTCGCGCGCCAACTCACGTACGCGGAACTTGCTCAGGAGATGCGCCAGGCCGCGGGGGCCCTCCACCAGGCGGGCGTTCGCCCCGGGGACCGCGTCGCCCTCGTCATGCCGAACTGCCCGCAGCACGCCGTCGCCGTCCTGGGCACGATGCTCCTCGGCGCCGTCGTCGTCGAACACAATCCGCTTGCCCCCGCGGGCGAGCTGGAAGGCGAGTACGAGCGCCACGGCGCTCGCGTCACCATCGCCTGGTCGAAGTCCCTGGAGAAACTCACCTTCCTCGGGCGCGGCCACACCACCTTCTGCATGGACCTGACGAGCGCCCTTCCCGCCGCCTCGCGCATGGCGCTCAAGCTTCCCGTCAAGGCGGCCCGCGAGAAGCGCGAACAGCTCTCCAGCCCGCGCCCGAGCTGGGCTCGCTCCTGGACGCGCGCCCTGCGCACCGCGACCCCGTGGCGCGGCGACTGCCCGTCAACGATGGAGGACGTCGCTCTCCTCATTCACACGGGCGGCACGACCGGCGTGCCGAAGGCCGCCGCTCTCACGCACGCCAACCTCATGGCGAACGTCGAGGAATCGATCGCGTGGGTCCCCGTCCTCCACGAGGGCGCGGAAGTCTTCTACTGCATCCTGCCCCTCTTCCACGCCTTTGGGTTCACGATTGGCTTCCTGGCGGGCCTGCGCATGGGGGCGACGATCGCCATGTTCCCCAAGTTCGACACCGCGCTGGTGCTGGCCGCTCAGCGCCGGCTGCCGTGCACGTTCTTCCTGGGCGTTCCGCCCATGTACGAGCGCCTGCTCGCGGCGGCGGAGGGCACGAACGCGGACCTGTCCTCGATCCACTTCTCACTCTCGGGCGCAATGCCTCTCTCGGCGCCGCTGGCCGACCAGTGGGAGCAGGCAACCGGCGGCCTCATGATCGAAGGCTACGGCATGACGGAGGCCGCCCCAATCATCTTGGGATCACCCCTCGCTTCCTCACGGGCACGCGGGGCGCTCGGCATCCCCTTCCCCTCCACCCAGGTGCGCATCGTCGATCCGGAGAATCCCTCCCGCGACGTTGCAGATGGCGAGGTCGGCGAGCTCATTGCCCGCGGCCCGCAGGTGTTCTCCGGCTATTGGAACCAGGAAGACGAGACCGCCGAAGTGTTCACCGAGGATGGCTGGCTGCGCACGGGCGACCTCGTTCAGGTGCGCGACGGCTTCATCTACATGGCGGATCGGCGCAAGGAGATGATCAACGCCTCCGGCTTCAACGTCTACCCCACGCAGGTGGAAAACGCCGTACGTTCGATGCCGGGAGTTCTCGACGTCGCGGCGGTCGGCGTGCCGGCCGGCGAGTCCGGCGAGGACGTCGTTGCCGCCGTCGTCCTTGAGGCGGGTGCCTCCGTCACGCTCGCAGACCTGCGCAAGTGGGCGGAGAAGTCCCTGGCCCACTATGCGCTCCCCCGGCAGATCGTCGTCATGACGGAGCTGCCTCGCTCTCAGCTGGGCAAGGTCATGCGCAAGAAGGTCCGCGAGCAGATCATGGGAGCCCAGGCTGCCGCAACCGACGCGGTTGCCGGTGCGCGCGAGGCCGTCGCGGGTGCGCGCGGCGCCGTCTACGAGGCCGTGGCCGAGGCACGCGAGTCCATGTCAGAGAGGGTCGCCGAGGCACGCGAGGCTGTCGCGGGTGCGCGCGGCGCCGTCTCCGAGGCCGTGGCCGAGGCACGCGAGTCCATGTCAGAGAGGGTGGCGGGCGCCCGAGAAAGCGCCTCCGAGGCGATGGCCGGAGCGCGCGAGTCCGTCGCCGAGGCGATGGCTGGCGCACGTGAGACGGTCGCCGAGGCCGTCGCCGGGGTTCGCGCATCCTCCTCCGAGCACACTTCCGCGCCGACCGACGCATCTGATGCACCGGTACAGCGCCACGAGGAGGCGGACGAGGAGTAGTCGTCCCACCACCGTCACAACGATGATGCCCGGCCCCGTCGCGGGACCGGGCATCATTCGCACACGTTGATTAGTCGTCTCCCAGCAGCGTCGGGGCGTTAGAGATGGAGCGCTTACGCGCAGCACGCACCTTGCGAGCCTTCTTCGCGGGCGCGGGCGCCGCGGGTTCGACGTCCGCGTGGGCACCGGCCTCGGACACCGTGTCACCGCTCTGCGCACGCTCACGCAGCGCCTGAATGGCCTGCTCGAAATCATCGAGGGTGTCGAACTGACGATAGACGGAGGCGAAGCGCAGGTAGGCGATCACGTCGAGGTCGCGCAGGAACGGGAGGATGGCTTTGCCAACTTCGTTCGTCGACACGTTGGAGACGCCGGTTGAGCGCAGCTGCTCCTCAACCTGCTGAGCGAGAATCGCGAGCTGATCATCCGAGACCGGCCGTCCCTGACAGGCCTTCTTGACACCCGACACAACCTTGTTACGGGAGAAAGACTCGACGACGCCGGAGCGCTTGACGACCTGGAACGAGGACGTTTCGAGGGTCGTAAAACGCTTCTTGCAGTGCGTGCACTCACGCCGACGCCGGATCGAGGCGCCGTCGTCCGCGATGCGCGTATCAACGACGCGCGAATCCGGGTTATGACAGAAAGGGCAGTGCACCCCTCAACGGTACACGCTCAGACCCCCATCTGTCACAGGAGTCCCACGCGTCACCATCAGCGGACGGGCACGAGAATCCGCTGCCCGGGCTGCAAGGCCCCCTGAACGTCGTTCATGCGCTCAATGTCAGCGACAACCTGCTCGAGCGGACGATCCGTCTTGACATTCTGAGCCAGCGACCACACGGAGTCGCCGCTGACGACCGCCTTCGTCACCGTCGGGCCATCATAGGCTGCGGGCTGGATGGCGAGACCGAGGGCACCAGCCCCCACAGAGAGCACGAGCGTCGCAAGCGCGCCGGCGATAATACCGCGACGAGAGGAGCGGGTGCGACGACGCGGAGCTGCAGGAGCCCGCAGGTACGAGGGATCATCAACGCGCTGGGCCTCGACGCGACGACGCGCAGACGGAGCGGTGGAGATGTCACGAACGGTCGCCAGCGGCGCGTCCTCCACGACGCGAAGCGGGTGGCGGCGCGCGGGGAACGAGACGGCAGTCTTCGTCGCGAAGGGGACACTCATGAGAACCTCCAGAACACTTTCATCGAACATCTGTTCGTCGAACACTTGTACGATAGCACGCTCCATGACCAATGTCGAGACCCACTCGAACATATGTTTCATTTTGCGCGAAATCGGCTTATCCTTGACGTATCTAGTGGACGTCCACCCATGCACATTTGCGTCCACCCCGATGCGAAGGAGAGGCCATGACCGAGCGTTCGATCAGCGATCGACACCGCGCGATCTTGCGAGTTATCAACGAAAAGCTGGCATCCAGCGGCTTCCCTCCGTCTGTGCGCGAGATCGCATCTGCAGTCGGTTTGGCGTCACCCTCAACGGTGAAGCATCACCTTGACGCACTTGAGGCTGACGGCTACCTGGTGCGCGAGCCCGGCCTCCCTCGCGCCCTCGACCTCACCGATCAGGCGCGCGCCGAGCTCGGCATCGCTCCCTCAGCACAACCGTCCGAGAAGGTCGTTCGTATCGAGGTCCCCGTCTCCCACGTGGAAGAGGAAGGCACGGCGATTCCGCTCGTTGGACGCATCGCTGCCGGCGCCCCCATCACGGCTGAGCAGCACGTCGAGGATGTCTTCCGTCTTCCCACATCCATGACCGGACATGGCGATCTGTTCATGCTCGAGGTGAGCGGCGAGTCGATGGTCGATGCGGGCATCTTCGATGGCGACTACGTTGTCATCCGCTCACAGAATGAGGCCCGCAACGGCGAGTTCGTCGCCGCCATGATCGACGGAGAGGCGACGGTGAAGGAACTATCCGTCACGGGCGGTCACGTCTGGCTCCTGCCCCACAACGCGGACTACTCCCCCATCCCGGGCGACGACGCCACCATCCTCGGCAAGGTCTTCACCGTCATTCGTTCACTCTGACGTACCACATAAGCGAGTGGCGGGCCCCCGCGGGGGGGGGCCCCCGCGGTGTTGTGGGTGTAATAGGAAGACCGCGGGGGGGGCACCCG
>CATYYP010000142.1 GCA_958415245.1 Schaalia odontolytica
CCTCACCGGAGGACGCGGGGGCGTCGGAGAGCCACGGGAGCACGCCCGACGAGGCTGGGGCCTCGGTCTTGGGGGAGCGGGACGCCACCGGGATGGCGCCCGTCAGCGTCGGACGGGCAGACGGGATCTGACCGGTCGCGGGGAACAGCGTGTCCTCGGCGGGGTCAGACGGCGTCTCCGCCTTAGTGCGCGCCGACGCCAGGGAATAGATGCGCGCGGAAATCGGGCCCGTCGACGTGTCGGGCTCCGTCGTGGGAGCCTCCTCCTCGCCGGCGATAGCTGCCAGGTACTCGGCCTCCTCGTCGACCTCGTCATCCAGGTCCAGGTCAATCTGCTGGCGCTTACCGCGCACGGCATTGAGCTGGTCGATGATGGCCTCGCGGTTGCGCAAGTCCTCAGCACCGGGATCGACGACAGGAGCCGGAGCGTTGCGCGGCAGGGGAGTGAAGATCGAGGCCGTCGGGGAAGCGGAAACCTGCTCAGTCAGCCACTGAGCCTCCTGATCGATCGCCTCGAGCGAGCCGGAGTTCGACAGATGCCAGTGGGCGGCGTGCTCGGCCGCACCCTGCACGAAGGTCACGATGATCTGCCAGGGCTCCCCGGCCTCGCGCGTCGCGGTCCACTCCAGAGACGACGGGTCGACGCCGCGCGCCGCCAGTCGATCCAGAACCAGGTCGCCCATCGTGGGGCCGCCGTCGCCAATGCGAACGGCGCGGGCGCGCGTCAGCGCATAATCCTTCTCGGCCTGCACGGGAGCCTCAAAACGCTCGACCGCACTGACCTCCATGCCATGCTGGGAGGCGATCTCTGCCGGGGTCGCGCCGGCGCGCAGGAGAGCCTGAATATCGCGAGGAGCGAGGGTCGGACGAGCGGGAGCCAGCTCCACTCGCGGACGATCACGGCGCGTCGCGCCGCGGAGCTCATCGGAAATCAACACCGAATAGCGTTCACCCTGGGCATCGGTGAGCACCAGGGACTCGCCATCGGCGCTGGTCCCGAGCAATTCGAGCTCAATCATCACTTCCTCCTCAAACGTCTAGGTCGAATCGTCTCAAATAATGCTCAGAATGTCGCGTAGCTGAGCGCGTGTCACACATACGATGGCACATTACTCTCACAAGTGTTATCCTCCCTGCGCATAGACCACTCGCGCAAACCGGCTCGAGAGGCGAAAGGGGAGAACCATGGCAACCGATTACGATGCGCCGCGCAAGAACGAAGACGAGGTCGCAGAGGACTCGATCGAGGAGCTGAAGTCCCGTCGCAACGACGCCGGCTCAGCCGAGATCGAAGAAGACGAAAACGAAGCGGCTGAGAATTTCGAACTTCCCGGTGCGGACCTGTCAAAGGAGGAACTGACGGTCCACGTCGTTCCCCGCCAGGAAGACGAATTCACCTGCTCGCAGTGCTTCCTCGTGCACCACGCGTCGCAGCTCGACCACGTGGACGCCAACGGCGCCCCCGTGTGCACCGAGTGCGCGATGTGAGGTAGGACGATGTTCGGACGCAAGAAGAAGACTGTCGAAGAAGTGATCGAAGAGGTTGAGGCCCTGCCTCGCCTGAGTGACGAAGACGCTGCGATTTGGAGCGAGCCCGGCCCGCGTAATTACGGGGAGGTCGACACCACCGACGGATACGTCAACATGGGGTCCATCCTGTTCCCCGCGGTTCAGGGCATGCAGCTGCGCACCCAGGTCGCAGACGACGGCACGACCGTCCTGCAGATCCTCGTCGTGCTCGGAAACTCCGGCATCCAGATGAGCGTCGCAGCCGCACCCCGCTCCGGCGGCGTGTGGGAGGAGCTGCGCGAAGAAATCCGTAAGGGCTTCGAAGATCAGGGTGCCAAGGTCGCCGACTATCCGACGCGTTATGGCAACGAGCTGCTCGTCGACATGCCGATGCAGATGCCCGACGGCCGCTCCGCGACCTCGCGCATGCGCATCATCGGTCGTGAAGGCGACCGATGGTTCGCGCGCATCGACATCCTCGGCCCGGCCGCTGCCACCGCGGAAGCCGGCGCAGATATCGAGAAGGTCATCGACCGCATCGTTGTGCATCGCGACGACCACCCGCGCACGCGCCTGGAGCTGCTGCCCGTGCACCTGCCCGCGGGTGCTCAGGAAGCCTGACATGGCCTCGTGGTTCGCTAAGGTTGGCGCCGCGCTCGGCCTCGACAAGGACACGCGTTCCCTGGACGCGGCCCTCGACGAGGACTCGGCGCGCGCCGCCCGCGGCGTCACGCCGATTCGCGACGTGGCCGACCGCTCTCACGCACTCGTGTTCGGCACGCTGCTGGGCATGACGTATCCGCCCGAGGAGGGCGCCCAGCGCGTCCTCGTCGCGACCCTCTACGACGGTACCGACACGCTCGAACTGCGCTGGCCCGGACGCTCCTCCATCCCCGGACTCAGCGTCGGCCAACGCCTCGAAGTCGAAGGCACCGTCGGACGCGTGGGCGAACGCCTCGTCATCATCAACCCGCTGTACCGCGTGATCGCGGGGGAGGGCTGATGCCGACTCCTCGCTGGATGGACCAGGCTACCTCTGAGGAATTCTCCTGGTCGCGAGCCCTGGGCGGCACGCGCGGAGTCATCGAAGCCACCGCGCCGGGACTCCTCTTTGTCATCGTTTTTGTGGCCACGCGCGCCCTCGTGCCGACGCTCATCGCGGCCTTGGCCGTCGCGTTGATCGCCTGCGTGATCCGCCTCGTCCAACGCCAGGGGATGGCGCAGGCTCTCTCCGGCCTGTTTGGAGTCGCCATCGGCGTCATCTTCGCGGCGGCGACCGGACGGGGAGAAAACTATTTTGTCTGGGGCATCGCCACGAACGTGGCCATGGCGCTTGCTTTCGCTCTGTCCGTCCTGTGCGGGAGAAGCCTCGTCGCCCAGTTCTACGGTCCGTTGACCGGCCTGGCGAAGGGCTGGCAGTCCGACCCCGCCTACGCGTCCCTGCGCCGCAGCTGCGCCGCAATCACGTGGATGTGGGCGGGAATCTTCGCGCTGCGCGTCGCCGTGCAGGCACCCCTCTGGCTCGCCGGCCAGGTCGCGGCTCTCGGCGTTGCCAAGCTGGCCCTTGGACTCCCACTCTTCGCTCTGGGAGCCTGGGCCACCTGGTGGAAGCTGAAGGATTACTCCTCGTTGTCCTCGTCCTCGGACTCCTCCGAGACAGGGGACGCGACCAACTGACGCAGCTCCTCCAGCTCGGCGATGTCCGCATCGGGCACGAGAAGCAGGAGCTCATCAGAGGCCTCGAACACATCGTCGGCGCTCGGAGTGATCGGTCGGCCGTCGCGCAGGAGCGCGGCGAGGACCGAACGTGCCGGCAGCTGCAGGGAATGGACGCGCTTGCCCACAACCGGCGAATCCTCCGGCAGAATGAGCGCGTGCATCGACACGGCTGCCGTGTTGAAGGAGAACAGGCGCACCGGAACGCCCACCGACACCGCCTCCTCGACGAGGGAGGTCATGATGCGCGGCGTCGACACGGACACATCCACGCCCCATGCCTGATCGAACAGCCACTCGTTCTTCGGGTTGTTCAGACGAGCGACGACGCGGGGGACCGCGAACTCGGTCTTCGCCAGCAGGGAGATCACCAGGTTCGCCTTGTCGTCGCCGGTCGCGGCGACCATCACATCGGCCTCGGCCACACCCGCGTCGCGCAGCGCGTCAGGCGAGCATGCGTCGGCGAGCACCCAGTCCGCGTCTGCCACGGATGAGATGCGAAGCTTCTCGGGCATGTTGTCGATCAGGGTGATGTCGTGGCCGTGAGCGAGCAGCTCCAGGGCGACGCTGCGGCCCACCGATCCGGCTCCAGCAATCACAATCTTCATGCTCACACCTCCGTCTTGGGCGGGTTAGCCAACTGGTCGCGCAGCTGCGCGGTCTCGGTCCCGTTGATCGCAAAGTACAGCTGATCGTGCTCCTGGACCACGAGGTCCGGCGATGCGGTGCGGATCGACCCGAGGCGCGAGGTAAAGACGACGCGGCAGCCCGTGAGCTCCTCGACGACCTGGAAGCTCAGGCCGTACCAGCCGGGGGAGGGCGTCGCATTGACGAGGCCGACAGCGCCGGTCGGGTGGGACCAGATGAGCGATGCGTCCGGAGGGAGCAGGCGGCGCATCACCGACTCGGCGGTGCGCTGCACCGAGGCGACCGTCGGAATGCCGAGGCGCTCGTACAGATAGGCGCGTGTCGGGTCGTAGATGCGTGCGACCACATGCTCGACGTGGAAGACCTCACGTGCGACGCGCGCGGCGATAATGTTCGAGTTATCACCCGACGAGACGGCCGCAAACGCGTACGCGTCCTTAATGTTCGCTTGACGCAGGCAGTCGCGGTCCATGCCCACGCCCGTCACGCGACGACCGGAAAAGTCCGGGGAGAGGCGAGAGAAAGCCTTGGAATCCTGGTCAATAATCGCCACGGAATGACCCGCGGCGTCCAACGTCGATGCCAGGCGAGCGCCGACGCGCCCGCAACCCATGATCACAAAGTGCACGACTACCAAACTACTCCGGTCCCCGCGTAATGGCCATGTGTGAAGTTTCGGCGTTCCCATGCTCGGCTAGGTGGACTAGGCTTGTTTTTCGTGACGAACTTGTTGGCCTACGCAAAGCGCGTGCTCATCGGACGCCCGATGCGATCGGACGCGATGGGCCACCAGCTTCTCCCCAAACGTATTGCTCTGCCGATCTTCGCGTCGGATGCGCTCTCGTCGGTCGCCTACGCGCCCGATGAAGTCCTCCTGACGCTTGCGCTCGCCGGATCCATGGCCGCCCTTCAGTCGGTCTGGGTGGGTGTTGTTGTTGCTTTCGTGTTGGCTGTCGTGGTCGCGTCCTACCGCCAGACGGTTCACGCCTACCCCTCAGGTGGCGGCGACTACGAGGTTGTGACCACAAATCTGGGCCGTTCGTGGGGACTACTCGTCGCCTCGGCCCTGTTGGTCGACTACATCCTCACCGTTGCCGTCTCGATTTCGTCGGGAGCCAACTACATCACGACGGCAGTCCCCGCTCTCCTCGGCCACGAGGTTCCCATCGCGGTGGCGCTCGTCATTATTCTGGCGACTCTGAACCTGCGCGGTACACGCGAGGCCGGTGGTGCGTTTGCCGTGCCCACCTACCTGTACATGGG
>CATYYP010000143.1 GCA_958415245.1 Schaalia odontolytica
GTCGTGAATATGTCATCACGCCCTCGGGCGGGGTGCTCGGTACTCAGGATTCCGTGGCGGTGGGCGAGGCGGGCTTATTCGCCCGGTGCAGAAGGATGTAGAGCCAGATGCTGGAGACGAGATCGGAAAACGGTAGGCAGTGCATCGTGATGTGCCTGCGCTTTGAGGTGGTGCTGAGGAGTCCCTCCGTGTTGGCGTGATGCGCCGCGGCTATGCCGTACTGAGAACTTGTCAGCAGGAGTGCGTACATGCCGCATATGAGCGTGAATAGGTAGGCGATGGCTAGCACTAGGTACGGGGGTGCCATGAGGCCTGCAGCAAGGAAGGCTGTGAAGGAGAGAAAACCGATGGAGAGGGGGAGGATACAGAGCTTGAGGAGTAGTCCCCACAGGGCGAGCGAGCGTGCACTGGCGTCGCGCTGAAGCCATAGGATGCTCGCGAGGTTCGCCAGGCCTGCGATTAGGATGGCAATGATCCACACAGAGTCGCTGGTGCCCGCGATGCTGTGTTTGAGCATGAGCTCGGCGCCGCCGCCGATGTAAGCCGCGAGAATCAAAAGGATGGGTGCGGTGACACGTGCGATGGTGGACATGTGTACCCCTCACTCTGTTTGAAAGTTTGTAATAGTTGTGACTATGGTACCTCCTCTCGTTGAGGGAGAGGTATCAGTCCTGTGTCACTTGATCTGGGGGCAAATTCTGGCCATGTTTATGGCTAGGCTTGAAATGGCTAGTATGTCGACTCTGGCCATTGGGTTCGCCAAGGCGAAGAATGACTGGTCGCGAGTGGCAGTGCAGGTGAATAGGATGGGGAAGTTCGGCATGGTCCTTAAGGACAACGGGGCTTGGGAGGTCATTCAGCCGGCGCAGCAGTCTGAGAGCGCTGTCGATGTCGCTGTTGACTTGATGGATGCCTACGCGGACGTGTTTGAAGAGCTCGCGAAGTGACCGCTTTCGCGTTTTCCCGGGACGATGTGTGTGCCATCCATTCGGCTGCGATCACTCGCTTTGGTGGCTTGGACGGTGTGCGAGACGAGGGGATGCTGGCCGATGGGGTGGCATCGGCGGTGGTGGCCGGCTATGCGTCCTGAACGCTGCTCGGAGTGGCGCTGTCGAGTCGACGCAGGAGTGCGTAGAGCCAGATAGCTGCGACCAGGTCTGCGATGGGAACGGCGTGCATCTTTCTGAGTTTTTTCGCTGTTGCCGTCGGGATTGTCTGTTCGGCCAGTAGGCGTTTTGTTACGGCAAACCCATGGAAGGATGACACGAGCATCAAGCAGTAGACTCCCACGTCCAGAGGGAAGATAAGAAAGACCAGTAGCAAACCGCCTATGTTGCCGTTGGACCTATCTAGCGGAACTCCGATCGTGAGAATGAGTGTGATGAGGAAGATGGGGAGGAGAGCGAGCTTGATGACGAGGCCCCAACAAGCGAGTGCGCGCGGAGCAACCTTGTCTTGCGAATTGAGCACCGTGAGGGCACTGAAATAGATTGCGATCAGCAGCGCGCCGATCCATACGAAGATTGGGAAAAGAGGTTGCTCGGGCAGGGCTTGGTCTAACCATCCCGCATAGACCACAGCGACGACGAGGAGGGGTGCGGCGATACGTGCGAATCTGGCCATGCGGGGCTTTCCTTATCGGGCTTCGTTGACTGGCAATGACTATAACATCGCCGTCGTGGAGCGAGGCCTACCCCGCCAGGCAGGGTAGGCCTCGCTAGTGCGCGTGGAGCTGCTATCGACATGGTCGGTGCACGGTTACGCCATACTCACGCGCTGGTGTGAGTGTTCCCTACCTTGTCTGGCCCTCACAAGTCTAAGACCGCTGCGCGCGCTGTCAGTTTTTGTGTGCGGTGATCGCAAACTGAAGGGGCAGGCGCTCTGGTTTGTCGCGAAGGTGCCAACCTCCAGCGGAATCCTGTTCCATGAGTTCGGGCCACGGACACCACGCCGCGCGCGGTGTCTCCTCAAGCTCATCGATCACCAAACCCGCGTTGATGAGAGCGGTGACGATCTGGCCAAGGGAGTGATTCCACTGGTGGTTTGTTGTGTGAGTAATCCGCGGGGCATTGGGGCAATCCACGTAGCTTGAATCGTCATCCCATGTCATCGGAGCATCCTGCTCGAAGTAGGGTGCCTCAATCTTTAGCCCGTCGGAAATATCCTCCCCGATTGTCATGAACATCGGGTGGTCATCGCGGATGAAGAAAGTGCCGCCCGGCTTGAGCAGGGAAGCGATGACTTGCGCCCATCGGGCGATATCGGGCAGCCAGCATAGGACACCGATCGAGGTGTATACCAGATCGAAGTTGCCGGACACTGCTTCGCGCGCGTCGTACACGTTCGCGTGAACGAACTCCACGTCAGCGCCTGCGCGTTCGGCGATGCTGCGCGCGTGGGCAAGTGAACCCTCGGACAAATCGAGGCCAATGACGCGCGAGGCCCCGCGGCGCGCAAACCCGATCGTGTCCGTTCCAACGTGGCACTGCAGGTGGATGACATCTTTGCCGGTGAGATCACCGAATCGTTCGATATCTTGGGCCAGTTCGGCGCTAATGGCTGTCGGGTCCTCGAGAAGGCGCTGGTAGTCGTAGTAGTTGCCAGCCATGTGCAGCTCGGCGCGGTCGTCCCAGTTTTGCTCATTGTCGGAAAACCACTGTGTGTGGCTGTTCGTTTCGGTCATTTCGTCATTGTATGCCGCTGGGGTGTTGGGGTGTGAAGCTGGTCCGCGCCTCGGCGGTGGTGGCCGGCTAGGCGTCCTGAACGCTGCTCGGAGTGGCACTGTTGAGTCGACGCAGGAGCATATAGAGCCAGATGGCTGCGACCAAGTCCGCGATGGGAACGGCGTGCATCTTCCTGAGTCTTTTCACTGTTGTTGATGGGATTGTCTGTTCGGCCAGTAGGCGTTTTGTTACGGCAAACCCATGGAAGGATGACACGAGCATCAAGCAGTAGACTCCCGCGTCCAGAGGGAGGATGAGGAAAATCATCAGTAAGCCGCTGACGTTGCCGTTTGAGCTATCTAGCGGAACGATGATCGTGAGAATGAGCATGATGAGGAAAATGGGGAGGAGAGCAAGCTTGATGATGAGTCCCCAAAAAGCGAGTATGCGTGGAGCGACCTTGTCTTGAGAGTGGAGCACTGTCAGTGCGCTGAAGCAAGTGGCGATGAGTAGTGCGACGATCCATGCGCCTGGCGAGAGTAACGGCTGGATGGGGAGGTTGAGGTCGAAGCGCCACCCTGCGTAGACCATGGCGATGAAGAAGAGGGGTGCGGCGATGCGTGCGACTCTATCCATGTGCAGCTTTCTTCATAGGGCTTCGTTGACTGGCAATGACTATAACATCGCCGTCGTGGAGCGAGGCCTACTCCGCCAGGCAGGGTAGGCCGCGTCAATGTCTGATGAGTAGCTGGTGGCGGTGGTGTGATCCCTAGTTTTTCTGTTGACACAGGGCTGCGCAACCCTATACTGAACACTGTTCATTATGGATTGTCGCAGCTAGCAGGACAGCAGGATTTCGTGCCCAAACAAGTGATCGACCCGGAGAAGCTGGTCAGCCAGGCCTACGCCATCGCCTCGCGCGACGGTATCTCCGCGCTCTCCGTGCGCAAGGTCGCCACCGCGTGCGGCATTGCGGTCGGCTCGGTCTACGGCTACTTCCCGACCAAGGCGGACCTGACGGCCGCCGTGCTCACCCGCTTCTTCGACGAGAACCTCTCCGACGAGCTGTGCGCCGTGCGCCCCGGCGAACGCTTCACCTCCTACGTGCGGCGCTTCCGCGAGGCCCTGTGCGCCGCGCGCTCCGACATGAGCGTCGACTGGTTCGCCGAGATGCGCCGCCTCCCCAGCGCAGAACAGGAAGCTCTCGAAGCCGTGCGCGCCCCCATGCTCACCCACATTGAGCGCGGGCTCGTGCGTGTCCTCGACGCGGACGAGGCCGTGGTTCGTTCCCGGCTCGTCGGTCCCATGAGTGGCGAGGCCCTGTGCCGCTACGTGCTACGCAGTATCTTCGCCTCCCTCATGGATGGCGGCGAGTGCGAGACTCTCTTCGCCCTCCTCGACGCCGCCCTGTATGACGACACCGCAGACGAAAAGGATGCTAAGAAATGAGTCGATTCCGCATCAAGAAACAGCCCCTGATCGCCGTCGCCGGCATTGTCTGGCTGCTCGCCGGCCTGAACGTCGCGATCCTCGGCGTGCGCGCGGCCATCGACGTGCGCGGCCTCGCCGCAATCATCCTCGTGGCGCTCGCGGGCGGTGCCGTCGCCATCTTCTGCGCCTTCCACCCCATGTTCAGCAAGCTCGTTCAGAAGAACGCCCAGCGCATCGCCGACCTGGAGGGGGAACGTCACCACGTCGTCCGCTTCTTCGACCGCAAGAGCTACCTCATGATGGCGATCATGATGTCGTTTGGCATCGGCATGCGCGCCGCAGGACTCTTCCCCGACTGGTTCATCGCCTTCTTCTACACGGGCCTCGGTTTCGCCCTGACCCTGGCAGGTGCCAGCTACATTGCGCGCGGCGTGCGCGGTCGCGCCTGGGCGTTCCACGGGACCGACTGAGCGTTTCACGCTCTCCCAGCCAAGGCCTCGTCAATGGACGAGGCCTTCGTGCTCCCAGTGCTGCTGCTTCGTGTGTTCGCTGTGAGTGCTGCACTGTCCATGTTGGTGGCGGTGCTAGTGTGACCCTGTTTGAGTGACCTGCAAAAACATGGATAGCGCATGAACTTCTATACCCTCGACTACATTGTGTCGCACCAAAGTTTGGATGCGACACGGCGTCTCGCTGCGATCATTGTCTTGCTCGTTGTGGCTCTCGCTTTCAGTGCCCTGTATCTGCATAACCGGGTGAAAACCCGCTGGCGTGACGCGGGCATTGGGCTGCTCGTGTTTTCGCTCGTCCTGCTGGGAATCCAGACCGAGCAATACTTGAAGGTCAGTGATCAGCAGTCGCAGGCGCAGCTGCTCGTGGGCTTCATGGAGGGTGTCGCCATCGATCACGGTGTCCAGGTGCGTGATGTCATGGTGAATAAGACATCCTTGCAGGACGGGATGATCGTGCGCTTTAACGAGGAGGACTACACCGTCCAT
>CATYYP010000144.1 GCA_958415245.1 Schaalia odontolytica
CATGCGGAAAACACCGAAAGTTTCACGTGAAACAATCACTCTTCAGAGGCTACGACGCGCTGGCACAGCTCCAACGCGGCCTTCAGATACGCGATTGCACCCACGTTGCGGGGATCGTACGTGACGACAGTCTGACCGTAGCTCGGCGCCTCGGAAATGCGCACAGAACGCGGGATGACGGTCTCAAAAGTGTGGTCCGGGAAGTGCGAGCGAACCTCGCTCTCGACCTCCTCGGAGAGCTTCGTACGCTTGTCCGCCATGGTGAGCAACATGCCGGAGACGCGCAGGCCAGGGTTAAGATCCACGCCGATCCGTTCGACGGTGTTCCACAGCTGGCTGAGGCCCTCCAGGGCGTAGTACTCGGCCTGAATCGGGATCATGACCTCGTCGGCGGCAACCATGACGTTGAGCGTGACGAGGCCGAGGGAAGGCGGGCAGTCGATGAGCACGATGTCGATATCGGCATGCTCAGAGACATACTCACGCAGGGCCTCACGCAGCCGGTACTCACGGCGCTCGACGTCGACGAGCTCGATTTCAGCGCCGGACAGGTCGATCGTGGCCGGGCACACGACAATACCGTCGATGTCGGGGCACGGCTGCACGACGTCGGCAACGCTGGCTCCACCGATAATGACGTCGTAGGTTGATGGGGTTCCGGCGGGGTGCGGAACGCCGAGCGCGCTCGAGGCATTTCCCTGGGCATCCGCGTCGACAACAAGGACAGACAAGCCACCCATCGCGAGGCCGGCCGCGAGGTTAACGGCCGACGTCGTCTTACCGACGCCCCCCTTCTGGTTTGCGACGGCGATGATGCGCGTATGCTGAGGGCGCGGGAACGTTGCGCGCTCGAGCATGGCCAGATCACGCATGTTGCGCTCGATCTGATTCGACAAAGGGGTGTTGTTGGTACTCACGTGACACCTTCCTAGATACTGCCCCTAGTTTACGGGCAGACGCACACACTTCCAGCACGAAAAGCCCGGGATGCATCCAGGCGCACACAATCTCCGAGCACCACCGTACAACGACGAAAATTTCGTTCTGTAGGATCGATTCTCCCAGCGAAAAGACAAAACGCAACAAACCGTCAATCGACAGAATCGATTTGACACAACACCACTCCTATGTGGCCTGCATCACTAAATAAGAGAAGCGCCGCAGCAACCGCCACGACGCTCCTCTCCCCCACTGGGGACGCGTTACTTAATACGCGTGCAGACGACCACGTACGTCGACTCGTCCTCCATGATGGAGGGCACCTCATGGATCTCAGCGCGCAGGTGGTGACGACGAAGCTCCGCCGAGGCCTCGTCCACCTCGATGGGCGCGCGGCGACCCTTGAGGGCCACGAGCGAGCCACCGGGGGCGATCAGCTTCGAGGTCATGCGCACGAGCTTGCTCATGTTGGCCACGGCGCGGGCAGTGACCACGTCCGCCTTGCCCTTGCCGCGCAGCTCCTCGGCGCGCGCCTGGTGGATCGTCACGTTGTCGAGGCCCAAGTCCTCCACGACGTCCATGAGCCACTCAACGCGGCGCGCCATGGGCTCGGCCAGGTGCACGTCGAGCTCGGGGCGACAGGCGGCGATCACGATGCCCGGCAGGCCGGATCCGGAGCCGACGTCGAGGACCTGGCGGCCATCCTTGCGGGGCATAAAGTCCAGGACGGCGGCGGAGTTGACGATGTGGCGCGACCAGATGCGCTCCATGTCGCGCGGGCCGAGGAGGCCGCGAATCTCGCCTTCCTCCTCGAGCATGCGCGCGTATTCGGCGACCTCGGCGAAGGCAGGTCCGAAGAAGTCGCGGACGGCCTGCGTGGGCTCTTCTGGGACGAAGGGGTCGCCAACCTGGCGACCCCTTCCCGTCCCGTTCGGGTTCTCACTCACCGTCGGTGCCCTCGGGGAGGATCACCACGCGGCGGTGGGGCTCGGCGCCCTCGGACTCGGAGGTGAGGCCCTCGTCGGCGACCACGTCGTGGCACACCTTGCGCTCAAACGGGTTCATGGCGTCGAGCTTGACGGCCTCGCCGGTGGCGCGCACGCGGGCGATCGCCTCGCGGGTGATGTCCTGCAGCTCTTCCTTGCGCTCGGCGCGGAAGCCGGCGATATCGAGCATGAGGCGCGAGCGCTCGCCGGTCTCAGTCTGGACGGCCAGACGGGTCAGCTCCTGGAGGGCGTCCAGGACCTCGCCGTCGTCGCCCACGAGGCGGTCGAGGGCGTCGGGGTCGTCGGCGACAATCTCGACCGAGGCGCGGCCGTTTTCGACGTCGATCTCGATGTCGCCGTCGAGGTCGGCGATGTCAAGCAGCTCTTCCAGGTAGTCGGCGGCGATTTCGCCTTCTTCTTCGAGGCGGGTCAGCTTGTCTGCGTTGTCGTCACTCATGACGTGTCCTCCGTAGTGGGGAATGGGGTCTTGCTGGTGTCCAGGGTACCGGCTGGGGGCCTGGAACCGTGAATCTATGGTGCTCAGCGCTTGTTGCCGCGGCGGCGTGCCTTGCGGCGCTCGATGCGGCGGCGCTCGATCTCCTCGGCGCTCAGCGAGCCGTGACCGGAGGTCGATTCGCCGGCCTCGGACGCATCCTTCGACGAGGCCTTGGCGGACTCACGCTCGAGGGCGCGGCGGTCGCGGACCTGCTTCTGGAGCTCGGCGCGCTGGGCGGACGCTTCCTGCTTGGCGAGGCGCTTCTCGACGGCCAGGGTGAGGCCGTGCATCCACTGCTCGTCGGGCAGGGTCGTCCACTTCTGCGTGGCCAGGTTGCGGTAGACAGTGATGATTTCGCCGGCGCTCATGGAGGCCGGGAAGTCGGAGGCGACGCGCTGCTTCTTGGCCTTGGAGCGCAGCTCGGCGAGGGTGCGCTCGTTGAGCTCGTCGATACGCGGGTCGGAGCCGGCAACACCGAGGGCGGCGCGCTCACGGTCGTAGTTCTGGAAGAAGGGCTTGGCCCATTCCTGGTAGGCGGACTCGCGCGAGGACAGCAGGTCGGCGTAGGCCGGAGAGCCGGGGGTCGGCATGACCTTGATGGTCCAGAGGGACTGGGCGAGGGCCCAGAACGAGGCGGTCACGGTGTAGATGACGACGCCCATCTGGAAGAACGCGCCGGAGAAGATGAACATCAGCGGCATCACGTACATCATGGAGCGCTGCGACTGAGCCATCGGGTTGTCGCCCATGTCGGGCATGTTGCGCGAGAAGGACAGTCGCATGGAGACGAACTGCAGGACGACCATGAGGACGATCGCGGCAATGAAGACAGTGACGATCGCGGGCTGGCCCCAGGACTCGCGCAGGGTGTGCGAGAGCGGAACGCCGAAGACGGTGGAGTTGACGATCTCGGAGGACACGGACTCTGTGAGCGGGCCGAGGTGGTCGGTGGAATCGCCGCGGTAGGTGTAGGTGCCGGCGGAGATGGAAGAGACCGCGATGATGGCGCGGTACATGCCGAACAGGACGGGCATCTGCACGAGCATGGGCAGGCAGGAGGCGAAGGGCGAGACCTTGTGCTTGCGCTGGAGGGCCTGGGTCTCTTCCATCATCTTCTGACGGCTGACCTGGTCCTTCTTGCCCTTGTACTTCTCCTGGATCTTGCGCATCTCAGGCTGGATGGCCTGCATGGCGCGCGAGGAGCGGATCTGCTTGAGGAACAGCGGGATGATGGCGATGCGCACCAGGATGGTGAGCAGCACGATGGACAGGACCCATGCCATGCCCGAGCCGGAGGACATTCCGAGCAGCACGAGGAGGTCGTGGATCCAGACCCACACGTAGGAGATCGCCCACGCGAAGGGGTGGAGGATTGCGTCGAACATAGTTTTCGCTTTCGCCGTGGCGCGGGAGCGCCGCTGTTTCGTTGTTCCTTAGAGTCCCGAGGCCGTGTCCGGCTCGGTCAGGTCGTGCTCCGGGTCGAGTCCCATGGGGTCGGGGCGGACCCAGTTGTCGTGCCCAGCCCAATCCTCGGGTGGGATCCAGGGGTCGGGCTTCCAGCGTCCACGCTCTGGTACGTGGTCCACTCCCCCGTGGCTCCAGGGGTTGCATCTCAGCAACCGCCAGGCCGCGAGGATGAGTCCCTTGATGGGTCCGTGGACGCGAATGGCCTGGAGAGCGTAGGTGGAGCAGCTGGGTGCGTATCGACACCGGGGGCCGAGGGCCGGGGAGATGTAGCGCTGGTAGGCGACGATGGGTGCGGACACGAGAGCGCGAAGCGCCCGGCCCGCCAGGTTCATCGTGCGTCCCACTTACGCCACGCTCGCGCCATCACACGGTCGAGGTGTTCGCCGAGTTCCTTGGAGGGGACGCCGAGGGCCTTATTTGAGGCCCTCACGACGACCCGGGATCCTTCGGGGAGGTCGGCGATCCGTTCGCGCATGAGGTGGCGCAGCTGCCGCTTGACGCGATTGCGTCCGTTGGCGCGCTTGATTTCCCGCTTGGGTACGACGAAACCGACGAGGCGACTGTTGCGTTCCTCGTCGGCTCGGACGTGGACGACGACCAGCGGATCTCCTGCACGCGTTCCCTGTCGGATCGCGGCGGTGAAGTCCGCTGGGTCAACCATGCGGTGCGCGCGCGGCAGCACCGGGGTGTCTCAGGCGGACAGCTTGGCGCGGCCCTTGCGGCGGCGGGCAGCCAGAATGGCGCGGCCGGCGCGGGTCGACATGCGCAGACGGAAGCCGTGCGTCTTGGAACGACGACGGTTGTTGGGCTGGTAGGTCCGCTTGGTGGTCACGGCAATTCTCCTCGGCGGGGAGTGGTTTCCCACTCGGTATCGGTTGGGCTATCGACACGTAAGCACGCGCGATAGCGGGGACGCACGCCCGAAATGGGCGCAAACAAAGACCAAGACTAAGCGGATTGGGGCCACACGTCAATGCGGCAAGGTTACCCACCGCGTCACACACAGTATCCACAGCTGTGCAAATCACTGTGGATCTCATCTGTCCACAGAGGGTGGACGACGGCAGTTATCCACAGGCTGTGTGTATTTTTGCTTTCCGCGCGCTGCTGCGGACCCAAAGTTGTAACTACAAAGCTGTGATTCTGTGATAGTTCTCCACAGGCTCATCCCCAGTCTGTGCATAACATGTGTGCGGACTACA
>CATYYP010000145.1 GCA_958415245.1 Schaalia odontolytica
ACCTCGGCCTCGTCGCCGGCGTCGTTGACGATGACGACCTCGTAGTCGTCGAAGCTCTGCGAAGCGATCGATGCGAGGGCACGGGTGAGCATCGCCGGGCGATTACGCGTGCGCACGACGACGGTGACTGTTGCGCTCATGCAGTTTCTTCCTCTTCGGTCTGAGTGGTCGAGGCAGGCGCCTCCACCTGGCGGTTCCGCAGCAGGTAGATGGCGCTCGCCAGGGCAAGTGCGTATCCCAGGGAGGCTAGGCCCCACAGGGCCATCGGGCTCAGCGGCATGTCCGCCCACCACCACTGGATGTCACCATTCAGGTTACCCGGTGCGATCCACCCCATGTGGCGGATCGACAGCAGGCCTCGGACGTAGCGGGCAATCGTCGTGTGCATCGCAACCGCGTCGACGACGCTCAGGAAGAACACGAACATGACGATCTGGCCACGGGTTATCGAAGACTTCTTGACGGCGCAGGAGAGCCAGATGAGTAGCCACGTGCCCAGCAGCGGCAGGGCATAGCGGGAGTGGTATCCGCCGAGGTTGGGGAAGGTCGGAGGGGTCGCGATCAGCAGCGGGATACCCGCCATCGCACCGAAGACGACGAAGGCGGCCAGGATCTTGCGCAGGCTCATCGTGCGTGCCCCGTAGAAGAGGACCGCGCCCAGGACGAGGAGGCCAAGGATCGTCGTGTAGCCCGGCAGAGGAGTGTCGCGCCAGCCGGGGCCGGAGTACAAACCGATGAAGCCCGCGAAGTACTCGGGCAGGTAGCGGATGTTCATGATTGCGACCTCGATGCGCTCGTGCAGGGTCACCGAGGCCTCGGACTGGGCGATGTGACCGGACTGGCCGGAGCTGAGCATGCACCAGATGCCGATGACGCTCAGGACGGACGCGATGCCGATCTCGGGTAGGTGGCGGCGGCGGGCTGCCAGGATGAGGACGCCGAGGGAGGCTACGAAGACGTAGAAGGCGGCGTCGCCTCGCGAGCCGTAGCACAGCAGGGAGGCTAGGGCGCCCACGCCGAGGAGCGTCCAGCGGCGCCACCCCTGTGCGTTCAGCGCTCCGTAGAGAGCCGCTCCGTAGGTGAAGACGCCCGTGATCGCCCACGAGGAGGGGTTGTTGGAGGCGATGAAGTACAGGCCCATTGGCGTCCACGCGACGAGCGCGGCCAGCGCGGTTGCGCGGCGCACCTCGCGGGTCGACAGCGCGCAGACGGCGCCGATCAGCACCATCGCAATGCCAACGTTGACCGAGCGCATGATCCACACGGAGTGCTCCACGTTGTGGCCCGCGAACAGGTGGTGGAACTGGTAGAAGCCGTAGGGGTACTGGCCATCGTTGTATCGGTACGACGGGAACATCGTGTCGTCCGAGTAGTCATGGATGCACGCGTGCGATTTGTCGCTGCTGAAGGCCTCGCACTGCGCGTGGGACGTGGTCACGGGGGCCATGACGTAGAGATCGCCGTCGATCGTGGTTGTGTTGCAGCCAGTGGACTCGATGGGGCGCGGGCACCACGTGGAGACGAGGTGGTAGTCGTCGTCCGGAGAGGAACCCGGAGGAGAGGCGAAGATCCAGCCCGTGGCCACGGAGAGGATACCGAGGGCCAGGATGACGAAGGCCAGAGGTCGCGCTGCGGTAGAGACGAAACGATCCCGCGCGGGAGCGAGGTGGTCGACGAGCGCACGTGCCATGAAATGAGCCAATCTGTCCGGGATAGGTACGTCTAATGTACACGAGTCCGGGCATGGTCCGGCGGGTGCGAGTACGGCCAGAGGCTAGAAAACGACGGGCCAGTGAGGCATGCAGGTCGTTAGCGTGGCGTGAGCGGTCGTGGCCTCGGCGAGGGCCTGCGTGTAGGCGGGATTCACCTCGGGGTTCTCACCGCGCTTGAGGGCCTCCTCGGCTTCCTGCTGATCGGCGAACTCGGGGATCGCGCCGGAGTCGAGGGCAACGTTACGCTCGACGTAGACCGCGAGGGCCGCGAGGGCCTGCTTGGAGGTTTCGTCCGTGGCCGCCTGGGTGAGGCGGTCGGAGTAGTCGTTCTTGAAGGCGGCCGCGAATGCCTCCCACGCGCGGTGACGCTCCTCTGCGTTCGTTTCCCCCGAGCGCTTGGCCGCCAGAGACCTGTAGGCCTGGCCGGTCTCGGAGCCGTTGAGTGCCTCGGTGAAAATCTCATCCATGGCCGCGCATCCGGGGGAGGCCGCGTGCAGGGTCGGCATCGCCGAGCTCGACGGCTGGCCGGGATCTCCCGCGGAAACGGAGGCCGCGGGCGTCGACTGAGCGCTCTGGGTGTCCTCGAGCATGGAGCACGAGGCCGTGGAAACAGCGCACAGGGCGAGCAGCGCGAGCGAGGGGACGAGACGAGTCACGAGAGGTCCGTTTCTGTTGGGGGACACGTCCAATTTATCAGCGCGCTGCGGCCCCTCACGGGACCTCAAGCGTGGCGAATAGTGACGTATCCGACGGGTAAGTGGAGGTCAGTGGCGGGGAATGCGTGAGAACTACGGCATAATAGGGGCAGGAATCGGGTGAGTAGCACCCTCGGACGCCTGCGGGCGCGCAAAGGAGAAGACCTCATGAAGATCGTTGTGACCGGCGGTGCCGGCTTCATCGGAGCGAATTTCGTTCACACGCTGCTGGAGGACCACCCGGACGTCGACGTCGTCGTCCTGGATAAGTTCACCTACGCGGGCAACCGCGCGTCCCTGACCGACGTGCCCGCCGAGCTCGCCGCTCGCCTGACCGTCGTCGAGGGCGACATCGCCGACGCCGACCTCGTGGATGGCGTCGTTGCCGGGGCCGACGCGGTCGTTCACTTTGCCGCGGAGTCACACAACGACAACTCCCTCCTCGACCCCTCGCCCTTCATCCAGACCAACCTGGTGGGCACCTTCACCCTGCTGGAGGCCGTGCGCCGCCACAAGGTCCGCTTCCACCACATCTCCACGGACGAGGTCTACGGTGACCTCGAGCTGGACGATCCCGCGAAGTTCACGCCCACCACGCCCTACAACCCCTCCTCGCCCTACTCCTCGTCCAAGGCGGGCTCGGACCTCCTGGTGCGCGCGTGGGTGCGTTCCTTCGGCGTCGAGGCCACGATCTCGAACTGCTCGAACAACTACGGCCCCTACCAGCACATTGAGAAGTTCATCCCCCGCATGATCACGAACCGCCTGCGCGGTGTGCGCCCCCGCCTGTACGGCGACGGCCTGAACGTGCGCGACTGGATCCACGTGCGCGACCACAACACGGCCGTGTGGGACATTCTCATGAAGGGCCGCATTGGTGAGACCTACCTGATCGGCGCCGACGGCGAGACGAACAACCGCGACGTCGTTGCCATCCTCAACGAGCTGATGGGCTACGCCCCCGACGACTTCGATCACGTGACCGACCGCCCGGGCCACGACCTGCGCTACGCGATCGACAACTCCAAGCTGGTCACCGAGCTCGGCTGGGAGCCCCAGTTCACGAACTTCCGCGACGGCCTCGCCGACACGATCGCCTGGTACACCGAGAACGAGGCGTGGTGGGCTCCCCTCAAGGAAGCCGTCGAGGCGAAGTACGCCGCCGAAGGACACTGAGTCCTTGGATCGCGTGACCCGAGACGAGGCCGTGCCTCGCCCCCGAGTCACCGTCCTCATGGCCACCTACAATGGGATGGCCGAGGGCGGGGCGTGGCTCGACGAACAGGTGGACTCCGTGCTCGCCCAGGTGGGCGTGGACGTCCGTCTCGTCGTGTCCGACGACGCGTCGAGCGACGGGACGCGCGCGCACTTGGAGGAGCGCGCCGCTGCCGACCCTCGGATCACGGTTCTGCCCCAGCGCGACGGTACGCCGGGCGTGACGGGCAACTTCCTGCACCTTTTTACGACGCATGCCCCCGACGGCTCCTACGTCGCCTTCACCGACCAGGATGACGTGTGGCACGAGGACAAGCTGAGTTCTCAGCTGGCCCTCATGGCCGATCGTGGGGCTGACGTCGTGTCTTCGAACGTGACGTCCTTCCAGTGGCTGCCCGGCGGGGCGGTGGGGGAGCGCCGCCTCATTCGCAAGTCGCAGCCTCAGCGGGCCTGGGACTTTCTCTTCGAGGCCGCGGGTCCCGGCTCCACCTACGTCTTCAGTCCGAAGGCTCACGAGGCCCTCGTGCAGGTGCTGGAAGGCCTCGACTACAGCGAGATCGGCGTGCATGACTGGTATGTGTACGCGCTTGCTCGCTCAATTGGCCTGACCTGGGTGATTGGCGAGGAGCCGACGCTTGAATACCGTCAGCATGGCGGCAATGTGCAGGGCGCGAACTCTGGCTCCGGGGCGCGTGACGCCCGCATGGCCAAGCTGCGGAACGGTTTTTATCGCAACCAGTTCATTCTGACTGCCCGCACCGCCCAGAAGGTCGGCACATTCGACGAGCGCCGCGCGCGCCAGCTGCGCGCCATCCTGCGCGAGCTCGAGGGGCAGGGTGCCGCCTCGAGGCTGCGCTTCGCCCTGCGCTGGCGTCAGATCCGCCGCGACCGCATGGAGGGCCTCAAACTCGCTGCTGCGCGAGTCCTGGGCGTGTGGTGACCCTCTACCTCTGATAGGTGACGAGCCCGCCGTCCGCTTCCTCCGTCGCCAGGATCTGCGTCAGCCTGTCCGGCGAGACCGCGTGCGGATCAATGATGACGACAGAGCGTCCCTGCATCCACTGATCTAAGACCTGGCCCGCACCCGTACGCGCGTCCCACAGCAGCGCGACGCGGCTTCCCTGAACCGGTGCCGACGGGCGGGTCCCAGCCAGTGCCTCGTCGCGGGCTTGGACGAGCAGCGGGGGAGTGTCGACGACGAGGGCATCCGGCTGCATGGCGATTTCCGCGAGGCCGTCGAGAGCTCCATCCAGGGGGCCATCCCATGCGAACGACAGGTACTGCGTGGGTTGCGCCAGCACGTGCGCCCCGGCGTCCAGCGCGTCGGATGCTTCGGAACCGAGAATATTCGTGACGAAAAGGTCTCCGGGGAGCGGACGTCGTGTATCGAGAACTTCCCATCCCATCGCCCGTGCTGCGA
>CATYYP010000146.1 GCA_958415245.1 Schaalia odontolytica
AAATCGTCCAGGTCGCGCGACACTGCCATGACCGCGTCGTCGATCGTCTCGCCGGCGCTACGTCCCAGCCCCGCGAGCTCGCTCCCCCCAACCCCGGAGGAGATGTAGTCGCCCGCCGTCGCGACGGTCACCGACTGCAGTCTGCTGGACAGGTCTCTCGTGCGGTCGCGCAGGGCTTCGAGGTCCCCTTCTTCGATGACAAGATCGCCGGCCATGATGCTCCTTCGACGTCATTTCGGTGCTGTTAAGCCAGACCCTACCAAACGGTCATAAGGCGAACAACAGCGCCCCCCAAGGGGTGGGACACCCCGCCTCGTCAAAGGAACGAGGCCGACTCTCGCTGGCCGGTCAGGGCCTCCAGGCGGGGTCGCACTCGGGCGCGCCGTAGCGGTCGTAAAGCTCATCGGGGCGCGCGATCTCGTCGGCGAAGCCGAGGGCGCTCATGTCGACAACGGTGTCGGTCTGCGCGCCAGGGGCCTCGAGATCGTCGGCCTCGTCGTGGGCGACGAGGACTCGTGCGCGCACACTCACCGGCGCCATTTCGGGATTATTCCAGGTTGCGCGGGTGATCGCGTCGAGGGCGCGCGTCGCAGCCTCGTGCTCCGACAGCGCGTCCGAGGAGGCCACGACGACGTCGATGGACACGAGGGAGGGGCGCCCGAAGCCCTCGCCGACCTCGACGTGGACGACGCGGCGCGGCGCGCGAGCCTCACCCGCACCAGCCTCGTGCGCACGCACAGGGAAGCCGGAGTCGAGCGCGGCGGTCGCGAGGTCCACGAAGCGCTGCGTGCGCCCAGTGCCCCTCGTCGAGGACAGGGCACGCCACGCGATGCCCGCACCCAGCGCACCCACGCCGAGCGCGCCGATCATGAGCGGCCCGGCGATCTGCGGGAGCCGACCGCGCAGGCCGGAGGAAGTCGCCTTGTTAACGGGGGTCGAGACGCGCATCCATCGGCGCACCTCGCGCAGGGGGGCGTTGGGGTCGGTCATGACCTGTCCTTTCTGAGGGAGGAGAGAGCGGAAGCGATGCGCGCCGGGAGGGCCACGCGGCGCCTGGCTCGGGCGATACGGGGCAGGCGGGGGGCCGTGACCGCGTAGTCAATCGGGTAGGTGGCGGGTTCGAAGGAGCCCACGCGTTCAAGCGCGGCGACCGTGTCCCACGTGCTCTCGGAGGTCGGGGTCAGGATGTCCTGCCAGATCTCGTAGTGCATGACGCGGGTGTCCTCGCCCGGCGCGGGTAGGAAATCCTGCAGGGCCGCCATCGCCGAGGCCAGCCGGCCCCACGGGGTCACGCGCACCTTGCGCTCGAGGAGGCGGACGGTCTCGGTGTAGGTCGAGGAGGAGTGCGCGTAGTACAGGGGGCGGGTCCGAGGCCTCACGAGGCTGCGTCCGACGGTGACGCGCCGGTCGGGGGCGCGGTCGGGCGAGCCATCGAGGCTCGGCATGACGTCCTGGTCGTGGTAGACGGCGACGGTCACCACGTCGGGGCGCACGCGGATGCGGCGGTTCGGGCCGCCCGTGGACAGGATACCGGCGACGTTGATCCCGGCCTCGTGCGGGGGGACGGAGGCGAGGGCGGCGGCGACAATCCCTCCCTGGGAGTGGCCGCAGATGACGACGGGCTCGCGCGCCCACCGATCGGCAGGCACGCCGTCGCGCTCCATGGCAGCGTGCAGCGCGCGCACGACGCCGACGCTCATCGCGCTTTCCAGGCCGAGCATGAGGCGAATATTCGTCTCGACGTCAGCCGGGTTGTTCGTGGAGCGCCAGGTCATGGACTCGGTGCCGACCAGGGAGAGGAGCCAGCGGCGGGCATCGCCCTCGCCGACGCGGGTGATCTTGACGGCGGGGCCGATCGTGCGCGACCAGTAGAGCTCGTCGATGTCGGCGCACATGTCGGAGAGGAGCGCGGGGGCGTCGACGCGGCGAATCTGGGCCTCGGGGTGGCCGGGCAGCGGGTCCTGGAACGCGGGGTCCGCGTCGGAGTCGCGCAGGAGTGCGACGTGGACCTCGCCGCCGCGCAGCGCGCCCACCGCCGTGCCGACCGTCAGCATGCCGGTCATGAGTGCGTCGTATCCGCGCCTGGGGATGAGGGGTAGCATGCGGGCCATGCGCCCGTCCTTATCGGCGCCGACGGCGACGACCGCTCGCGTCCACGCACGCCCGACGGTCGCGGTGCGCCGGGCGACGTGGGAGAGGGAACGGATAAGGAGGGTGTCGAGGCCGGGGGTATCGAAGAAGATACGCTGCGATTTTTCGCTGATCGCGGTGCCCATGTCATCCGAGAGGGAGCGTGCGCGGGTGCGCACATCCTCGGGCAGGGCGGAGATTTCCGCGAGCGCTCCGACTGCGACCGTGGCCGCGAGGGCAGGCACGATGGGGGCGACTTTGAGGCGGAGGTAGAGGCCGGGGTAGGCCTGGGGAACGCGGCGGATCGCGTGGTAGCGCCGACGCGGGCGTCGCTTCATGTCCCCTCCTTACCTGTGTGCTGCCTCCACCCTACGGCGGGTGGGAGCCGGGCGCGCCGCATTGAGGGATGCGTGTCGCCACCCCCACAGCACGTGTTGGTGATACCCCCTTGACACCCATACCCCCTAGGGGTACACTCAGTCTCATGAGCAACGAGCATGGCTACCACGGCAACACCGAGAATCATCTCGCGCGCCTGCGCCGCATCGAGGGCCAGGTCCGCGGCCTGCAGCGCATGATCTCGCAGGGCGAGTACTGCATCGACATCCTCACGCAGGTCTCGGCCGTCCAGTCCGCACTCGACTCCGTTGCAGTCAACCTGCTCAAAGACCACATGAATCACTGCGTCGTCACGGCGGCGCGCGAATCCGACGAGGCCGCGCAGGCCAAAGTCGACGAGGCGGCCGCGGCCATCGCGCGCCTCATCAAGTCCTAATTAACAAGGAGAAATCATGACCACCGAGATCGATCGCACCATCGAGCTGTCCGTCGACGGCATGACCTGCGGCCACTGCGTGATGAGCGTCAGCGAAGAGCTGAGCGAGATCCCCGGCGTGAAGAACGTCGACGTCATCCTCAACTCGGGCGCCACCTCCAAGGTGACGGTCCTGACCGACACCCCCCTGGACGACGCGGCGCTGAGCGACGCGGTGTCCGAGGCCGGCTTCACGCTGGTCGGCATCTCGCGCGACTTCTGAGGATTTCCACGCCTCATCGACGAGGCCGGGGCGCCTTCCCGGCCTCGTTTCCTTTCGCCTGATACATACCCCCGGAGGGTACCCATGTCCACCGATTCCATGACTCCCAACCGCACAACTACCGCTTCTTCGCACGAGGCACCCCAGGCCTCGGCTCCCACCCCCCAGGTGGGCGAAGGCACCCGCGCCCACGCCGCCGACCTGCGCCGACGCCTCATCGTCTCGGCTCCGCTGGGCATCCTCGCGATGATTCTGTCGATGGTGCCCGCCTGGCAGTTCACGGGGTGGCAGTGGGTCGTCGCTGCGGCCTCGATCCCGGTGGTCACGTGGGGCGCGTGGCCCTTCCACCGGGCGGCATTCGCGGCGGGTCGTCACGGCTCGACGACGATGGATACCCTGGTCTCGCTCGGCGTCATCTCCTCGACGCTGTGGAGCTGGTGGGCCCTGCTGTGGGGCGGCGCCGGGATGCTCGGCATGCGCATGCACATGAGCCTGATCCCGCGCGCGGCGCACGCCGGCCACGCGGAGATCTATTTCGAGGGCGCGTGCATGATCGTCGTCTTCCTGCTGACGGGACGCTACCTGGAGGCACGCGCACGCTACCGCGCGGGCGACGCGCTGCGTTCGCTGCTGCGCATGGGCGCGAAGGAGGCGACGCTCGTGCGCATCGACCCCGAGACGGGTGAACGCACGGAGAGCGTCGTTCCCGCCTCGTCCCTGCAGGTCGGCGACCTCTTTGCGGTGCGCCCGGGCGAGAAGGTTGCGACCGACGGCGTCATCGTCGAGGGCTCCTCCGCCCTGGACACCTCGCTCCTGACGGGCGAGTCCGTGCCCGTGGACGCCGCCCCCGGCGACACGGTGACGGGCGCGACCGTCAACACGTGGGGATCCCTGCTGGTGCGAGCCACGCGCGTCGGCTCGGACACGACGCTCGCGCAGATCGGGCGCATGGTCGCCGAGGCCCAGGCCGGCAAGGCCCCCGTCCAGCGGCTCGCGGACCAGATCTCAGGCGTGTTCGTCCCAATCGTCATCGCAGTCTCCCTGCTGACGCTGATTGGCTGGCTCCTCGCGGGCGGCAGCGTGCAGGCCGCGTTCACGGCGGCCGTCGCCGTCCTGGTCGTGGCGTGCCCGTGCGCGCTCGGCCTGGCCACGCCCACCGCGATCCTCGTCGGGTCGGGGCGCGCCTCGCAGCTCGGCATCCTCATCAAGAACGCAGAAATCCTCGAGCAGACGCGTTCGATCGACACAATGCTCCTGGATAAGACGGGCACGGTGACCACGGGCGTCATGTCCCTCGAGTCGGTCGCAATCGCGCCCGACGCGGGCGAGGCCTCGGCCCTGTCCCTCGCCGCCTCCGTCGAGTCCCACTCCGAACACCCCGTCGCCCGCGCTATCACGTCGGGCGCCGCGGACCGCGGCCTGTCGCTCGTCCCCGTGACGGCGTTCGCGAACCAGCCCGGGCTCGGCGTCGTCGGCATCACCACCCAGGGCGGCGTGCTGGTCGGGCGCCCGTCGTGGCTGGCATCCCTGGGCATCGACGTGCCCTCCTCCCTCCTCGATGCCGTGCGCGAGGCCGAGGCATCGGGCGCCTCCGCCGTCGTCGCGGCCCTCGCTCCGCAGCACGGCCGAGTGGCGACCACCGAGGCCGTCACCCCCATGCCCGAGGCCCACACGCACGTTGTCCTGCCCGGCCCCGACGCCAAGCTGCCCCTCGCGACGCTCACCATGAGCGTGGGCGGCATGACCTGCGCCTCCTGCGTGCGCCGCGTCGAGCGCAAGCTCGGCAAGCTCGACGGCGTGAAGGCCGAGGTCAACCTCGCCACGGAATCCGCGCGCATCACGCTCACCA
>CATYYP010000147.1 GCA_958415245.1 Schaalia odontolytica
GCCGCGCTCGGGGTTGGTTCCGAGGCTTCTATCGGCGAGGCGGAGGGGGATTCGACGGGGGTCAGGGAGATGCGCGCTCCCATCGCGGATGCGTGCGAGGGCAGCAGGGGTTCGCCGTCGAGGTCCTTGGCCAGGTCGTCGAGCATGGAGCGAGCTTCTTCGACGATGGAGGAGTCTTCGGCGTGCAGGCCGTGTACGAGCCAGCGCACGAGCGCGATTTCGGACAGGAGCTGGGCGCGCGTGAAGATGTGGAGGTCCGTGGCGCGGCGCTCGTGGCCGTAGGTCTCGCGGAAACGGTCGAGGAATGCGTCGGATGCGGTGGCCTGGACCCATGCGATGTCGAGTGCGGGGTCGCCGACGTGTGCGCTGGTCCAGCCGCCGATGGCGAGGAGCGAGCCGCGCTTGACGGACAGGCATCGCTCCTGGATGTCGCCGTGGATGGGCGCGGAGGGGAAGCGCCACAGGGACACGTCCTCGAGGGCGGCCTCCCAGCGGCTCCACAGGGCGGCGGGGATGGCGACTTCGCGGGCGGCCTCGTCGAGGAGGGCGAGGTTGCGATCGCGGCACTCGATGGCCGTGTAGCTGGGCAGTCCGATCGAGGAGAAGACGGTCTCGGGGAGGTTGTGCAGGGCCGCGAGGGCACGTCCGAGGGACGCGGGCAGCAGGGGATCGGTGTCGAGGTCCTCGTCCGTGGGGGCTGTGCCGCCCGGGTCACGGTGGACGTAGACGGTACTGCCGTCGCTGGTCTTTACCTGGCCTGCTAGGCGCGGCACGTCGAAGGGAATGTAGTCGTGGTCGTGTGCCTGGCCGAGCCGGTCCAGGATGCCGGAGGTCGCCTCGAGTGCGGGTCCGGAGACCTCCTCGTGGGGGCAGGTGACGATCCAGCGGTGTCCGGCGGCGTCTTCGATGCCGGTCACGGTGGAGAGCTCGTCGCTGTAGGTGGGCGGGCGCAGGGCGGTGACGCGCATGCCGGGGACGGCCGCGGTGGCCAGGGCTGCCAGTTCGAGGGGGCTCTTGCGGGAGGTCATTGCCTTAACGTATCGCGGCCTAGGCCCGGGCGCTCCTCCCCGCGCGGGCGCGAGGAGGATTGAACGAATGTGGGTTTGCTCCTTGCCGAAAAACTCTGTTACTTTCGACACATTGGCTTGGTCTGTAGCAAGGAGGCGCAGCGATGGAAGCCACGACGCGCGCGCTCGCCGCACGGGTGCGTGAGGATTTAGCCGCGGGCGGAGTCGACGCGGCCCGCGATCCTCGTTCCGTGCGTCTGCTCATTCACCGCGTCATCGACAGGTACGCGCCCGACCTGCTGCCCGCGGCCCGCGAGCAGGTCGAAGCGGACCTCATGGATGACATCTGCGGTCTGGGCCCGCTTCAGGCGCTCATGGATGATCCCTCGGTCGAGGAAATCTGGATTAATGCGGCGTCGCGCGTGTTCGTGGCCCGCTCGGGTGTTGCCGAGCTGACCAGCCTGATCCTTACCGACGAGGACGTGCGCGCACTCGTCGAGCGCATGCTCCACCACTCCGGGCGCAGGCTTGATCTGTCCAGTCCCTTCGTGGATGCGATGCTCGCGGGAGGGGAACGCCTCCACGTCGTCATTCCGCCCGTCACGGGATCGTCGTGGAGCGTCAATATCCGCAAGCACATCCAGCGCGCCCGCACCCTGGATGACCTGGTCGCGGTTGACATGCTCGCTCCTCCGATGCGGGATTTTTTGGCGGCCGCCGTCTCCATGGGGCTCTCCGTCCTCGTCTCGGGAGGCACGCAGGCGGGAAAGACGACGCTGCTGCGCGCGCTTGCGGGGGAGTTGCCCAGGTCGCGCCGTGTCATCTCCTGCGAGGAGGTCTTCGAGCTGGGGCTGGCCAACTGGGACCACGTCGCGATGCAGACGCGCCCGGCCGGCGCGGAGGGGACGGGCGAGATCACGCTGCGTGACCTCGTGCGCGAATCCCTGCGTATGCGCCCCGAGTACCTGATCGTCGGCGAGGTCCGAGGCCCCGAAGCTCTCGACCTGCTGGTGGCCCTCAACGCGGGCGTGCCGGGCATGGCGACCGTGCACGCGAACTCGGCCCGCGAGGCCCTCGACAAGCTCTCGATCCTGCCGCTCCTTGCGGGGGAGAACGTGACGACGGGGTTCGTCACCCCGACCCTGGCCTCGTCCATTGATCTCGTGTGTCACGTCGAGCGGGGCGCGGACGGGCAGCGCCACGTTGCTGAGATCATGGCGGTCCCGGGGCGCGTCGAAGGAAATCGGATCGAGACAGCCACCCTCTTCCGCTTCGATGGGTGCAGGTGTGTCCGAGGCGCGGGCGGCCTTGACCTGCACGATCGTTTTGCCGCCGCCGGCTTCGACCTCGCGTCCCTCTTGGATTGGGGGTCGGCGTGATTGCGATCGTGTGCGGGCTCGTGTTCGGGATCGGCCTCGTCCTGGCCGTGTCCCCCTGGTTCACTTCACCCCCGGCGTGGCGCCCGTGGGGGCCGTGGAAGCGCCTGCGCGAGGACGTGGCCCGCGCCCGTATCCCCGGATTGACGGCCCTGCGCCTCGTCGTCCTGAGCATTGGAGTCGGAATCGTCGTTGCGCTCGTCATCCTGGCTGTCACGGGAGCCTGGCCCGTCGCCCTCATCGTCTCCGTCGGTGTTGCGTTCCTGCCCTACGCGTGGGTCGTCTCGCGCCTGGGTGCACACGCGAAGACTGTTCGGGCCGCCTGGCCCGAGGTTATAGACGCCATGGTGTCCGGCGTGCGTGCGGGCACGGCGCTGCCCCAGGTGCTCTGCGACCTGGCCGAGGAGGGGCCCGTCCCCGTGCGCTTCGCCTTCGAAGCGTTCTCGCGGGATTACAGCGCTAACGGCCGCTTCGAGCTCGCCCTGGACAAGATGAAAGAGACGGTCGCCGACCCTGTCGCCGACCGCATCGTCGAGGCGCTGCGCATCGCCCGATCCGTCGGCGGGGCGGACCTGACCCGCCTGCTGCAAGACCTCGCCTCACTCCTGCGCGAGGATGCGCGCGTGCGCGGAGAACTCGAGGCGCGTCAATCCTGGACGGTTGGCGCCGCTCGTCTCGGCCTCGCGGCCCCCTGGGTTGTCCTGCTCCTCCTGTCGGGAGGAGGGGCCAGCGCACACGTGTGGAACTCGTCGGGCGGTATCGCCGTCCTGTGCTCGGGGGCCGGCATCTGCGTCATCGCCTACCTGATCATGAAGGCCATGGGGCGCCTGAGTACCGACCCGAGGAACCTTGGAGGCGCGCGATGAATCCCTGGATCTTGCGCGCCCTCGACCTGGCCGCTGCTCTCGTCGCCGGTGCGGGCCTTGTCCTCATCTTGGCCGCCGCCCTCGCGCGCTGCCCCTCCTTCGCTGACCGCGTCGCGCAGGGGCGCGTGCAGGAGCGCCCGCCCTCCGTACTCGCCGCGTGGGCGCGCCGCGTGAGCGCCTCAGCCCTCGATTCGCTCGGATCCACCACAGAATCCGTCGCCCGCAGGCTCGCCCTGGCCGGTATGAACCCGGACGTGTCCGTCTTCCGGCTGCGCCAGGCGGTCGCGGGGGTCGCCGGCCTCGTCGGCGCGTGTGCCCTTGTTGCCGCGCGCCACGCCTCCTCCCTACGTGCCTCTTTCATTCCCCTGTGCGCCTGTGCGCTCGTCGGCACCCTCCTTGGGGTCGCCGGCATGGACCGCTTCCTTACCATGCGCGCGAACGCCCGCCAGCGCGCGATCGACGCCGCAGTGCCCGACTGCTCGGAACTCCTCGCGCTCGCGGTGGCCGCCGGCGAGTCGATCCCCGCCGCCATCGAGCGCGTCGCCGGCTGTGCGGGAGGCCCCCTCGGGGCAGAACTGTCGCTGACAGCCGGGCACATCCGCAACGGCACGCCGTCCGTGCGCGCTCTCGCCGACCTCGTCGAGCGCACCGAATCCCCGGCCCTCACGCGCCTGAGCCGCACGCTCACCACGGCGATCGAGCGCGGCTCGCCCCTGGCCTCGGTCCTGCATGACCAGGCCCGGGACCAGCGCGAACGCTCTCTCGCCGCCCTCATGGAGGAGGGTGGGCGCCGCGAGATCGCGATGCTCCTGCCCGTCGTCTTCCTCATCCTGCCCGTCACCGTCATGTTCGCTCTTTACCCGGGGCTCATCGCCCTGGATTTCACCCCGTGAAGGAAGGAAACAGTCATGAAGAAACTCTTTCTCAGGAAGGCTCCCCTCGGGGAGCGCGGCGACGTGCCCGGGTGGGTCCTCATCACCCTCATGACGGCCGCGCTCGTCGTCCTCATCTGGGGTGTTGCCTCGGAGCGGCTCGTGGAGATCTTTAACCGTGCGATGGACTCGATTGCGGGCATCTGAGGAGGGATCTGAGGTCGTCTCGACGGTCCTCGTCCAGGGTCTCGTCGTTCTCGTCATCCTCCTGCTCATTCAGCTGGCCTTCGCTTCGCACGTGCGCACCATGAGCGTGAGCGCGGCATCCGAGGGCGCGCGCCGTGGCGGCCTCCTCGGAGGGGATGAGGACGAGGCCCGGGCGCGAACGAGCGAACTCCTCGACTCTCTCGTGGGGGCCGCGAAGGACCGCGAGATCGCCGTGGATCGCGAGAGCGACGCGGGCGTCGACGTTCTCACCGTCACCGTGCGCACGCGCCTGCCGCTCGTCGGAGGACTTGGGCCGAGGTGGCTGACCGTGCGCGGGCGTGCGCTGGTGGAGGGGCCGTGAGCGAGCGGGGAGACGCCAGCGTCGAATTCCTCGGGATCCTCGTCGTCGTCGTGATCCCAGTGCTCTACATCGTGCTCGCGATCGGCCAGGTGAGCGCGGGGGCTATGGCGGTGGACGCGGGGGCGCGCGAGGCTGCCCGTATTCTTGCCGAGGACCCGGATCGAACGGCCGACGCGTCCCACGCCGTCACCCTCATCGTCGAGGACTTCGGCGTGAACGCGACCCCCGAGGTGGCCTCGACGTGCGAGAACTGCCAGGACGGAGAAGGGGATGTTGACGTGCGCGTGTCCGTGCAGGTCCCGCTGCCCTTCATGCCCTCCTGGCT
>CATYYP010000148.1 GCA_958415245.1 Schaalia odontolytica
ACCTCGTCGTGGTCGACCTTGACGACAGTGCCCTCGACGATGTCGCCATCGTTGAAGTACTTGATGGTCTCGTCGATGGCTGCGATCAGGTCTGCTTCCGAACCAATGTCGTTGATAGCGACCTGCGGCGTGTTGGTGGTCATGTAGTAGTTTCTCCGAAACGGACTGGATAGTAGATGGACAGTTCCGGCGTCCCGAGACGAATGCGGATGCACTCGTCCCCAAACACCGTGAACCAGTTTAGCAGCCTTTAACGGGCAAATGTGACGAATTTGGCGACACTTTCCGTGGCGTGCGTCGCGTCGTCACGCCGGTTAGTGAGCGGCGAGCTGCCAGGACGCACCAATGCCAACAGCAACATCGAGCGGAACGGAGAGCTCCACGGGCGTCGCCATCTTGTCGCGGACGATCTCTTCGACGGCACCCGCCTCGCCCGGCGCGACCTCGAGGAGCAGTTCGTCGTGGATCTGCACGAGGAGGCGCGACTTCAGGCCGGCCTCGGACAGGGCGTCGACGACGTTCATCATGGCGATCTTGACGATGTCTGCGGCGCTGCCTTGGATGGGCGCGTTGAGTGCGGCGCGCTCGGCCATCTCGCGCCGCTGACGATTCGACGAGCGCAGGTCGGGCAGGTAGCGGCGGCGCCCGAACATGGTCTGGGTGTAGCCGTCGGCACGCGCCTGGGCGACGAGCCCCTCGAGGTAGTCGCGTACCTTCCCGAAGCGTTCGAAGTAGCGATCGCGCAGGGCGGCGGCCTCGGGCACGGGAATGCCGAGCTGAGCGGCGAGGCCGTAGGAGGACAGGCCGTACGCGAGGCCGTAGGACGTCGCCTTGATGCGCGAGCGCTCCTCGGCGCTCACCTCGGCGACCGGTGTTCCGAACACCATGGATGCCATCGTGCGGTGCAGGTCCTCGCCGGAGTTGAAGGCTTCGATGAGCGCCTCATCGCCGGACAGGTGTGCCATGAGGCGCATCTCGATCTGCGAGTAGTCGGCGCTCATGAGCGACTCGAATCCCCCACCGGCGACGAACGCGCCGCGAATGCGCATGCCGTCGGCGCTGCGCGCGGGAATGTTCTGCAGGTTCGGATCGGAAGACGCAAGGCGACCCGTGGCCGCAGCGACCTGGGAGAAGGTCGTGTGGATGCGTCCGTCGGAGGCGACGGTCGCGGACAGGGAGTCGACCATCTGCTTGAGCTTGATGCGGTCGCGGTGGGTGAGCAGGAACCCGAGGAAGTCGTGCCCCGCTCCCCCTTCATCCGCGGTCTTCGCGTGCAGGTCCGCCAGGGCCTCGGCGTTCGTTGTGTACCCGGTCTTCGTCTTCTTCGTCTTGGGCAGGCCGAAGTGATCAAAGAGCAGCTCCTGGAGCTGCTTGGGGCTCGACAGGTTGACCTCGCGTCCGGCGGCAGCCCACGCTCCCTCGCGCGCGGCATCGACGGCCTTGCCGAGTTCATCGGAGAGTCCATCGAGCACGGCCGTGTCCGCAGCGATGCCGATGTCTTCCATCTGACCGAGCAGGACCGACAAAGGCATCTCCATGTCGGTGAGCAGCGCGGCCTCGGAGCTTTCTTCGAGGCGCGACCTCAGCGTGTACGCGAGCGGGTGCAGGTGGGCGGCCAACTTCCCGGCGCGCACCTGGGCCGCGCTCGGGCCCGCTCCCATGTCGCCGAGATCGAAGAGAGCCTCAGAGTCACCCTCCTCTTCCTCGATCACGACGCCAAGCACACGCGAGAGCACATCCTCCAGCTTGTGGGAGCGCTGATCGGGATGCGCGAGATAGGCAGCCAACATCGTGTCGAACTCGACGCCACCAAGAGCCCAGCCGCGCGAGGAGAGCGCGTGACGCGCACCCTTCGCGTCGTGCACGATAAGGGACGAGGCCGCGGCGAGGACCTCGCCGAGTGCTTCCTCCTGCTTGGGGCTCAGTTCGACGGGGTCAATCACGAGCGCCTCGTGGTCCGAGGCGAGGACAAGGCGGGTGACGTCGCCACGAGTCGGCCGCATGTCGCCCTCAACGAGCACAGCGAGCGTCGAGTGGGCACGAGCCCACTGGGCGATGTCGCAGGAAGCATCCGCGAGGGACACCGAGATCTCGACCTCAGCCACAGCCTCGGGCGTCTCGTCGACGTGCCCCTCCCCCATGCCGATGCCCGCTACCTCGCGCACCTTCTGACGCAGACGACCAAATTCAAGAGAATCAAAGAGACGATCGATGGCGGCGACATCCGTGGGGCGGCGCGCCAGATCACTGGGCGACACCTCAAGGTCCATGTCGGTGAGCAAGCGATTGAGGCGGCGGTTGCGCACGACGTCATCCACGTGTTCACGCAGGGCCGCTCCACGCTTACCGCCGATTTCATCGGCCCGCGCCAGCAGGTTGTCCAGGCCGTCGTACTTGTTAATCCACTGCGCGGCAGTCTTCGGGCCGACGCCCGGAACACCGGGCAAGTTATCCGAGGTCTCACCCACAATTGCGGCGATCTCTGGATAGCGATGCGGCGGCACGCCGTACTTGTCCTCCACCGCCTGCGGAGTCATACGGCGCAGGTCGCCGGGCCCCGTGCCCGGGTACAGCACGGTCACATTGTCAGTCACCGTCTGGAAGGAATCGCGGTCGCCTGATACGACGAGGACGGTCGCGCCATCATTACCGGCGCGGTACGCGAGCGTCGCGAGAATGTCATCCGCTTCGAAGCCCTCGCGCGAGAGCGACACGATCCCCATCGCATCGAGCACCTCACGAATCAGCTCCACCTGGCCCTTGAACTCCTCGGGCGTGGCGTCGCGCGTACCCTTGTACTCCGGGTACTCCTCGGTACGGAATGAGTGCCTGGACACATCGAAAGCGACAGCAACATGCGTCGGCTGTTCGGTCTCAAGCAGCCTCGTCAGCATTGAAACAAAGCCATAAACCGCATTCGTGTGCTGGCCCGTAGCCGTCACGAAGTTATCCGGCGGAAGGGCATAAAACGCACGAAAAGCCATCGAATGGCCGTCAATAATCAGCACAGTGTCACTCACACATGCCACCCTAGATGCCATGACACACGATCACCAGACGAAACACACGCATTCTTCCTCACCAGATCCGCTCGCACGCGGCGGTTGGGTCGGCGCCCACTGGCCCGGCACTCTGATGGAGGCCACCGGCATGGAAGTGCTGGAGCACAGCGCGTCACGAACCGTGATCTCCATGCCCATCGACGGAAACCGCCAGAGCGCCGGAATCCTCCACGGTGGCGCATCCGCAGCCCTCGCGGAAACCGCGGCTTCTTTCGCCGCCCAGATCCACGCGCGTGAAGCTAACCCGGGCAAGCAGGCCTACGCAGTCGGCACAGAACTCAATGCCTCTCATATCAGCGCCGGACGCGAGGGAATCATCACCGCGACCGCGACCGCCGTCCACCTCGGCCGCAGCTCGACCGTCCACACCGTGGAGATTCGCGACGAGGCCGACCGACTGATCTCCATCGCACGCGTGACGAACCGCATCCTGGTGCGTTCAAGCCACGACTGAGTACGAGTGCACAGCAATGGGGAGGGTCAATTGACCCTCCCCATTCGCTCGTCTATGAATCAGTCGTCGACCTGGTTGATCACCGCGTCAGCGACCTCACGCATGGACAGACGACGATCCATCGATGTCTTCTGAATCCAGCGGAAGGCCTCGGGCTCGCTCATACCCATGTTCTTCATGAGCAGACCCTTCGCGCGGTCCACGCGCTTGCGGGTCTCGAAGCGATCCGACAGATCGGCGATCTGATCCTCGAGAGACTCGATCTCTGCATGACGCGACAGAGCGATCTCGACGGCAGGGATCAGGTCAGCGGGACTAAAGGGCTTCACGACGTATGCCATCGCGCCGGCGTCGCGCGCACGCTCAACGAGCTCCGTCTGCGAGAAAGCCGTCAGCATGACGACAGCGCAGGACAGCTCCTGCAGGATCTTCTCCGCAGCGGTGATGCCGTCCATCTTCGGCATCTTGACATCCATCACGCACAAATCGGGCTCGAGCTCGAGTGCCAGCTCGACAGCTTCCTCACCGTCGGCAGCCTCGCCAACGACCTCGAACCCCGCCTGGGTGAGCGTCTCAACGATATCGAGACGAATCAACCCCTCGTCTTCTGCGACGAGGACGCGACGCGGTTCAGCCTGCTCTTCACTCATTGTCATATTCCTCAGTTTGATCGGTTTGCTCAGCTGCTCTATTGTGGGACACGCACACGCGAAGCCCCGATAGCCCAACTGGCAGAGGCGGTCGGCTCAAACCCGGCTTGTTGTGGGTTCGAATCCCACTCGGGGTACCGCCAGTGGAGTACGTGCTCCTAATGGTACCGGCAATTCAGCACGTGTGCGACGTGCGTAGCACAAATTGATATAGCAAAATCGCAGACGAACAAGGGGCCGACAAGCATTGCTTGTCGGCCCCTTTGTGACGGCTCAGGCCACGACGCTCAGTTCGAGACCGAGGTACTCGGCAGCCGCGCCCCGGCGGGCCGGCTCGTCAAGGTCGGCAATCGCCTGCTTGACCCTCGAGTCGTGGAAGTCAGCGAACCACGGCTCAACGGCACGTGAGAGCTGGCCGACCTCCAGGTTGTTGGCCACGCGGCCAAACAGGGTGTCGTGGACCGACACGGTCCGGATCTTCGTATTCATTTCTCTTTCTCCTCTTCAATTCGGGCGCGCCAGAAAACGTGCTTTGTTCGCACAGGCATTCCTGATCACGCCGGGCAGCGATCTGCTGCACTGCCGCGCCGTCGTTGGTGCGGCGTCCACGTGTCTCAACGTGTATCCGAGTACTTTATTCCACGGATTTTATTTTGTCCACGTGAACAAACAAAAAGTGCGGGGGCGCCGGCTTGGTGCCGGCGCCCCCGCTACTCACGCATCTCACGCGTGGCGGGTTCCGCCAATCGCGTAGTCGGCCTCATCTCCGACT
>CATYYP010000149.1 GCA_958415245.1 Schaalia odontolytica
GCGGGGATGTGGGGAAGGCATCGGTGCCGTAGGTGTACCCCGAAGAGTGGTTGTAAGCGGTCATGAGAACCTCCTTGAAACGATGCGTCGATTGTACAACGTGCTCTGATCGTGTGGATCTGTTTGACATTCGGGGATGGTGTCGAGGCCATGCGGGCGGGGCGTGGTACGCCGCGCGAGTTCGCGGCGCGCGTAGCCGCTGTGGTGAGATGGCAGCGACGCTGGAGGGGTTGCTCGCAATACAATTAACCTGTGGAACCCCTTCTTATCGCCGTGGCCGGAATGCTCATCATCGTGGCATGCCAATTCATCGCCCCGAAGGTGGGCGTGGCATCCCCCTTGATCCTGCTGGTCGTTGGCCTGGTGATCGGGTTCCTGCCGCAGGTGGGGGCCATCGAGATTGAGCCGAACATCATCCTCGAGATGGTGCTGCCGCCCCTGCTGTTCTCGGCGGCCGTGCGTATGCCGACCATGGACTTCCGGCGCGAGATGCAGGCCGTCGCGATGCTCGCGATTCCCCTCGTGTTCCTGTCCGCCTTCGCGGTCGGCTTCGTCATCAACTGGCTGGTCCCCGCGATCTCCCTGCCCTGGGGTGTCGCGCTGGGCGCGGTCCTGTCGCCGACGGACGCGGTCGCCGTCTCGATCGCGAAACGCTCGGGTGTCTCCCACCGCATCATCACGGTCCTCGAAGGCGAGGGGCTCTTTAACGACGCGACCTCGCTGGTCATGCTCTCCGCAGCGATGAGCGCCGGCCTGGCCGCCGACGAACACGCCCTCCACCCGGGCCCGCTCATCGGTAAGGTCGCCATCGCCCTCGGCATCGCTGCGGGTATTGGCTGGGTCGTCGGCGAGGTCGGCGTGCGTCTGCGCGCCCTCATCAAGGATCCCTCGGCCGACACGGTTTTCTCCTTCGCGATGCCCTTCATCGCATCGGTCCCCGCCGAGCACCTGGGAGGGTCCGGCCTCGTTGCGGCCGTCGTCGCCGGACTGGTCGTCTCGAGCCGACGCGCGGCCGTTATCTCCGCGGCGAACAGGCGTTTCTCCCAGCAGAACTGGCAGACCATGACGCTCGTCTTGGAGAGCGGGATCTTCCTGACGATGGGCCTGCAGGCCTTCGGCATCGTCGAGGAGACCGCCGCGTTCTCCGGCGGCTTGGCCTTCGCCGCGTTCCTCGCCGTCATCCTCGGCGCGCTCATCATGGTGATGCGAGCCATCTTCATCGCCATCATGCTTGCCTGGCTGGACCACCGCCGTACCCACCGTCAACGCCGCTACGAAGTTGAGAACTCGCGAATCGCGCGCTTCGAGAAACGCATGAACAAGGCCTGCGAAGTCGACGCCGACATGCTCGAGGCCCGCGACCTGAGTCCCGAACACTGGGAAGACGCGCTTAACCACTATCGTCGCCGTCTCAAGCGGCGCGCGCGCCGCAACGCGATGCGCGGATCGGACCTGGACTACTTCGCGAATGAGCCGCTGGGGCCGCGCGAGGGCAGCGTCATCGTGTGGGCGGGCATGCGAGGCGCGATCACCCTGGCTGCCGCGCAGACGATCTCGACGCCCGCCCCGATGCGCGCGCTGCTGCTCACGATCGCCCTGTTCATCGCGGCGGGTGCCCTCGTCATCCAGGGCCTGACCCTGCCCGGACTCATTCGCATCGTCAAGCCCCAGATGGCCACGGGCGATATCTCCGAGGAGGAGCGCGCCAAGCTCCTGAAGGTGATGGGCTCCGCGCTGGTGGACACCGCCCTCGCCCAGGCGATCCACGAGGTCGATGGCAAGACCCTGCTCTCCGCCGGCGTCTCGCGCACCCTCTCACGCATCGGTCACGCGGTCTCCGTTGAGGATGAAGCTGCGAGTGCTCGCATTGCCCGTACGGCTGACCGCATCCTCACCGACATCCTGCAGGACACGACCGCCCAGTTCGCGGCCACCCGCGATGGGCTGTGCCCCGATTGCGCGGATGACGATCTCGAGGTCGCCCCCACCCCGGATGCTGCTTCCGCGAGCGAGACGGACGACGACGGTCACGGCACCGTCGACATGAGCGAGGAGGAGGTTGAGCGCTCCTTCACGCGAGACCAGATCCGTGAACTTGCGCTGGAGGCCATCCACGCTCAGCGCGACGCCCTCCTGCAGGCCCGTGACGAGGGAATCTTCTCTTCGGCGGCCCTGGAAGGGGCCCTCGCCCGACTCGACAACGAGGAAATCCTGCTGGTCTCCAGCCGCGGCGTTGACAACTGATCATCGCTGCGGCGTCAACTGAGCGAGGTCAGCACGTCAGTCCGTCGTCACCCGCGACGCATACGCCGGGTCGTCCGTGACCGAGTTGAGCGCCTCCTCCAGGCGCTGCGGGCTCACGATCCCGTCGCGCGCCAGGACCCGGTAGGTCTGGTCGGCCTCGTGCGTGAGCATGTTCGTCACCGTGAAACCGTTGCGCTCGTAGAACTTCAGGCGTCGCACGCGCTGCTGGTAGTTCCCGGCCTCGCGCACGACCGGCTCGATCTCGAGCAGCTGTGGCACGTCGCCGTAGCGCTCGCGGAAGTGGGTGAGGATGCGCGAGCCGTAGCCCGCGCTGCGCGTGCGCCCGTCCACCGCGAGGAAACCCAGGTAGAACAGGTCGGGGAAGACGAAGGAGAAGGTCAGGGCGACCACGTTGCCAGCCCCGTCCTCGCCCGCGGGCAGGGACGGATCGATCCACGCGAGGAAGGAGACCTGGTCCATCTCGGCGCTCTTCAGGAGCTCTGGAAGGGGGATCTGCTCCTCGGGCGGGAAGGAACGCTCGTAGATTTCCTTGACTTTGTCAGTGATTGGCCCTTCGTCGGGCACGGGAATCTGGGTGAGGTCGGTCATGGGATCAGTCTAGCCGCCCGGTCTTGCGTGCCCCTGGAGGCCGTTCGATGAACGAGGCCCGGGCTGGGTTTTGGGGCCTGTGATGTGACGTGGCAGATACGACTTCAGGGGCTTGTCAGGGGACGATCAGGGGTCAGTCAGTGAACACCGGCGGTCTTGGGCGATGGACGCTCGCCTAGACTTGTATGCGGATTCAACAGCAGATGTGAGGATGAAGCGTGCTAGAGCTCAAGGAGATCGTCAAGGCCTATCAGACCGCCAACCTCGTGCAGGTGGCGCTCAACAAGGTCTCCGTGGCGTTCCGAGACAACGAGTTTGTGGCCGTGCTGGGCCAGTCAGGCTCCGGCAAGACGACGATGCTCAACGTCATCGGCGGCCTCGACCGCTTCCAGAGCGGCGATCTCGTCATCGACGGCATTTCGACGAAGGACTACAAGGCCCGCGACTGGGACGCCTACCGCAACAACCGCATCGGCTTCGTCTTCCAGGCCTACAACCTGATCCCGCACCAGACCGTGCTGGCGAACGTCGAGCTGGCCTTGACCCTGTCGGGCGTCTCGCGCTCCGAGCGTCGCAAGCGCGCCCTCGATGCCCTCGAACGGGTCGGCCTGAAGGAGCACGTCCACAAGAAGCCGTCGCAGATGTCGGGCGGCCAGATGCAGCGCGTCGCCATCGCGCGTGCCCTCATCAACGACCCCGAGATCCTGCTGGCCGACGAGCCCACCGGCGCCCTCGACTCCAAGACGAGCGTGCAGGTCATGGACCTGCTGCGCGACGTGGCCCGCGACCGCCTCGTCATCATGGTCACGCACAACCCCGAGCTGGCCCACGAGTACGCGACCCGCATCGTCGAGCTGGCCGACGGCTGCATCGTCGCTGACTCCGATCCTTTCGTGCCCGCCGCCGAGGACCGGCGCGAAGCCAAGCCCGCGCGCCGCACGTCGATGGGCTTCCTGACGGCCCTGTCCCTGTCGGCCAACAACCTGATGACGAAGAAGGGCCGCACCCTTATGACCTCCTTCGCGGGGTCCATCGGCATCATCGGCATCGCCGCGATCCTCGCGCTGGCCAATGGCACCAACGCCTATATCGCCAAAACCGAAGAGGAAACGCTGGGCGCGTACCCGCTGACGATCCAAAAGAGCGGCATCGACATGACCGCTGCGCTGTCCGTGTCGGCTTCGGACTCCAAAGACTCCCAGCCTGCGCCCGACGGCAAGGTCGGCGTCTCCAAGCTGCGCACCTTCGCCGACTCGATCCGTGACGCGAAGACGAACGACCTGGCCTCGCTCAAGACCTACCTGGACAACAACGGCGGCGGCATCAACACGATGGTCAACGCGATCGAGTACGACTACGACATCGTCCCGCAGATCTACCAGTCCGACACGTCCAAGGAGACCGTGCAGGTCAGCCCCGACCAGTCGATGAAGCAGATGGAAGCCGGTTTTGGTTCCGGGGCCTTCGGGTCGATGGTGTTAACGAACGCCTTCTATCAGATGCCCGCTACGACCTCGCTGTACACCTCCGCGTACGACGTGGTCGCCGGCTCCTGGCCGAGCGGCGCGAACCAGGTCGTCCTGGTCCTCGACGAGGACGGCAACATCCCCAACCTCTTCGAATACACCCTGGGTCTCAAAGACCACAAGGAATTCGATGACCTGATGCGCAGCTACTACCAGGGCACGCTCGGGGGTAAGAGCCAGTCCGGGGCGCAGTCGGGCGCGCAGTCCGGTGCCAGCAGCGCCACCTACGACTACTCCGCGATCCTGGGCACGACCTTCCGCCGCGTCAACGCTTTCGACAAGTACACGTGGGACGACACCTACAAGGTGTGGACGGACCGTTCCTCCGACACGGACTACATGAAGAAGCTCGTGGACGGCGGCCAGCAGCTGACGATCTCCGGTATCGTCAAGCCCAACTCCGACAAGGGCGGCGCCCTGCGTCAGGGCATCGCCTACACGCCCGCCCTGACCTACCAGATCATCGAGGAGGCGGCGGCCAGCCCGATCGTCAAGGCCCAGCGCGCCAAGCCCGACGTCGACGTCTTCACCGGCAAGACCTTCAAGGA
>CATYYP010000150.1 GCA_958415245.1 Schaalia odontolytica
CTGATGAGCCGGTCGCCGCATGAACAATGCGTTCCATGCCACCGAGGCCGGGACGAAGGAGAAGAAATGGCTGTCGTGATGGACCCGCAGATGCCCACGGGCACCGAGGTCGCCTCGTACGAGACCTACGCGCAGGCCCGCGCCGGTGTCGACTTCCTGTCGGATGCCGGCTTCGACGATTCCGCGATCACGATTGTCGGCTCCGACCTGCACCTCGTGGAGCGGGTGACGGGACGCCTGACGATCGCCCGCGCATCCCTCTCGGGTGCCTCCAGTGGCGGCCTGTGGGGAGCCCTGGGCGGCATGCTCATGTCCGCCGGCCAGAACGCGGGCGGAACGGGTTCGTGGGTTGTCGGTGGCATCATCGTCGGCGCCCTGATCGGCATGGCTCTGTCCGCTTTGTCTTTCATCATTCGCGGACGCAGCCGCGACCTCGTGTCCTCCCAGCAGGTTGTCGCGCAGCGCTATGCGGTCCTGGCCTCGGCCGACATCGACCGCGCCTATCAGATCCTGCAGCGCACACCCGGCAACCGCGCGCGCGTCGTGCGCCCGCGCACGGAGCAGGCGCGCCCGAAGAAGGATTCCGTCGGTTTCTTCCCCGACGGCCGCCCCCGCTTCGGCGCGGCGACCAAGGACGGGGAAGTGCCCGGTGGTCGCCAGATGCCCGAGGCCACGTCCGCCCAGACCGACGTTCCCGCGAGCGCGCCCGAGGCCTCGTCCCCTGCAACGAACAACCCCGAGAGCGCGGCGTCGGCACATGAGAACGCCCCGGCCTCGTCCCCCGAAAAGGACCAGACCGAGGCGTAACCTCAGCATCTTCGCGTGGCTCAGCGGGACTGAACGCGCGCGATCCACTCTTCGACGTCGGCGATCGTACGCGGAATGTCCTCGGAGATGCGCGTGACGGTGCCGTCGGCGTTCACCACGACGTCGTCCTCGATGCGCACGCCGATGCCCCGGTATTCCTCGGGGATCAGCAGGTCGTCGGCGCGGAAGTACAGGCCCGGCTCGATCGTGAAGACCATGCCCGGCTCGAGCAACGCGCCCTGGTAGAGCTCCGCGCGTGCCTTTGCGCAGTCGTGCACGTCCAGGCCCAGGTGGTGGCTGGTGCCGTGCGGCATCCAGCGACGGTGCTGCTGGCCCTCGGGCGACAGCGACTCTTCCGGGGTGACGGGCAGGATACCCCACTCATGCAGGCGGGCGGCGATGACTTTCATGGCGGCGTCGTGCACGTCCTTGAAGCGGCAGCCCGGCTCGCCTGCGCGTGCCAGGGCGGCCTCGCAGGCGTCGAGGACGGCCTGGTAGACGCGAGCCTGGACCTCGGTGAAGCGGCCGTTGACGGGCAGCGTGCGCGTGATGTCGGCCGTGTAGAGGGAGTCGACCTCGACGCCGGCGTCGACGAGCACCAGGTCGCCCTCGCGGACCGTTCCGTCGTTGTCGATCCAGTGCAGGGTGTTCGCGTGGTTGCCCGAGGCTGCGATGGTCTCGTATCCCTCGCCGTTGCCCTCTTCTCGGGCGACCGCTCGGAATGCGCCCTCAATCACGCGCTCGCCGCGGCGGTGACCCACGGCGCGGGGCAGGACGTGGATGATGTCCTCGAAGCCGGCCTTGGTGACCTCGACCGCGCGGATCATTTCCTCGAGCTCGAACGCGTCCTTGATGAGGCGAATCTCCGAGAGATGTTCTTCGAGGGCCTCGTCCTCCTTGCGCGCATCCTCTCCCGCGGGCAGCGAAGCCTGCGTGCGCACCTCATTCACCATCGCCTCGACGTTCGCATCGACGCCGCGCACGATGCGCAGCTGCACGGTCCCGGCGTCCTTCGCCAGCACGTCGCGCAGCGTGTCGATGTGGCGGGTCTCCAGGCCGGTCTGCGCGCTCAGCTCCTCGAGCGAGGGGCGCGCGCCCACCCAGAATTCGCCGTAGCGGGCGTCCGCGTAAAACTCCTTGGAGGAACGCGAGGCGCGGGGCTTGAAGAAGAGCAGGGGAGTGTGGGTGCCGTCCTCGTTGGGCTCGAGCACCAGGACGGTGTCCGGCTCCTTCTCGCCGCCCAGGCCCGACAGGTGCGCGAAAGCGGAGTGCGCGCGGAAGCGGTAGTCGCAGTCGTTGGAGCGGACCTTGTAGGGGCCTGCGGGCACGACGAGGCGCTCGCCCGGGAAGGGGGCGCCGGCCTTCAGCGTGCGGTCGTGCAGGAAGTCGGCGACGCGTTCGCGTGCGGGCAGTTCGGAGGGGCGAGGCCCCCATCCGGTGCCGATGAAATCGCGGAATGCGGAGGACTGGGGCTGACGGGAGCGGTTTTCGCCGCGATCGGCCATGGACTGGGAGGCTTCTTCACTCATGGTCACTATTCTACGGCCGGTTGGTCCTCCTCGGCTTCCGGATGGTCATGACAAACCCCGGCCTCGTATCCCTGTGGCGCGCGCTGCGCCGGGGACGAGGCCGGGGCTGTGTCGGGTGGAAGAGGGTCAGTCCTGGAGGGTGAGCTCTCCCGCGATGGACAGGTCCATCCACCGCTTGAAGTCCGCGCCGCGCTTGCCCTGCGAGAGCAGGAAGACGGTCTTGGCGTAGAGGGCCTCGAGCGTCATGTCATGCGCGCCGATCGCGCCCAGCTGGGCCAGGGCGTTGCCGGCCTCGTAGTGGCCGAGCATGACCTCGGACTGGTAGCACTGGGAGGCGACGATGATCGGTACCTCGGCCTGCGCGAGCTCGGCCAGGACGTCCACGAGACCCGGCTCGGAGGCCGGGATGTTTCCCACGCCGAAGGTGCGCAGGATGACCGCGTCCGGGTGCGGCGTCGTCATGGCGCGCAGCCGCGCGGCGCTCATGCCGGGCACCACGTCGATGACGGCGACATCCTGGCGCTTGTACGGGCTGGGATCCTGCCAGCCGGTGCCCGCGCTCGGAGCACCGTACCAACGCCACGGGGCGCCCGTGCGCGCCATGGGAGACACGGAAGGCGACTCGAATCCGCGGAATGCCCACGACGAGGTCTTGGTGGCGCGGTTGCCAGCCAGGAGCTTGTGCCCGAAGAACAGCATGACCCCGCGCGCGTGGCGTGAAATCGCGGCGCGCAGGGCGCCCGTGACGTTCGCGGACGCATCCGAGCCGACGACGCCAAGCGGGTACTGAGACCCGGTCAGGACGACCGGCTTACCCATGCTCGCCAGCGCGTAGGACAGGGCCGCGGCCGAGTAGGCCATCGTGTCCGTGCCGTGCAGGACCAGGAAGGCGTCGGCCTCGTCCGCGTGCGCGTTGATGTCGTCGATGATGGCCTGCCAGTCCTCGGGGGTCGCCTCCGAGGAGTCGATGAGCGGGTCCAGCGTCGACATCGTGATGTTCGAGGCCAGCTCGATGCCCTCCAGTTGGGAGCCGAACCAGCCCTGCAGGTCAGCGCCGGGACGCAGACCCTCGGGGGAGTCGACCATGCCGATGGTGCCACCGGCATACGTGACGTGAAGACGCACTGTTTGTCCTTTCTCAGTCGCCCGAGACCAGGGTTTCCTCGCCCTGGAGCGAGGCGGCGGCCTCGTCGGTCAGGTTGCCGACGCGCCCGCGCACGTAGTACCAGCCGGCGACCATGAGGACGACGACCACGGCGAAGAGCGCGAGGGTCCAACGACCCGACTCGGAGGTCACGTTCGAGGCCACGACGACCACGAAGAAGAGCAGCGCCAGGTAGTTGGTGTAGGGCGCGCCGGGCATGCGGAACTCGGGGCGCTGTTCCTCGCCGCGCTTGACCTTGCGCAGGAACGCCAGGTGCGAGATGAGGATCATCGCCCAGGTGCCGGCGATGCCGATGCCCGCCAGGTCCATGACGATGTTGAAGGCGTTCTCCGGAACGAAGGCGTTGAGCAGGACGCCGAGCAGGCCCAGCGACGCCGTGACGATGATGCCGCCGTAGGGGACGTGGTTCTTGTTGAGGCGAGCCGCGAAGCGCGGGCCCTCGCCCACGAGCGCCATCGAGCGCAGCGTGCGGCCGGTCGCGTACAGGCCGGCGTTCAGCGAGGACAGGGCGGCGGTCAGGACGACGACCTGCATGATGTCGCCCGCGTGGGGCACGCCCAGGCCGGAGAAGAACGTCGTGAACGGGGACTCATTCGACGAGTAGGCGTTGTAGGGCAGCGCCAGGGCGAAGAGAACGACGGAGCCGACGTAGAAGAAGAAGATACGCACGACCATCGAGTTGATGGCCTTGGGCAGGATCTTCGCGGCGTCCTTGGCCTCGCCGGCCGCGACGCCCACCATCTCGGTGCCGCCGAAGGCGAAGACGACGCCCAGCGTTAGAGCGAAGACGGGCGCCAGGCCCTCGGGGAACCATCCGCCGGACTCGGAGATGTTGTGGACACCCGCGGTGTACTCGCCGACCGCGGACTGCGTGAGGATCGCCCAGATCGCGACGCCCATGAAGATGAGGATCGTCGCGACCTTAATCATCGCGAACCAGAACTCCGCCTCACCGAAGGCCTTCACGCTCATCATGTTGAGGACGAACACGAGGCCCAGCGCGATGAGGGCGATGACCCACTGAGGGACCACCTCGAACATATTCCAGTAATGCATGTAGACGGCGACCGCGGTGATGTCGGCCATGACCGTGACGGCCCAGTCCAAGAAGAAGAACCAGCCGGTGATGAACGCGCCCTTTTCGCCCAGGAACTCGCGGGCGTAGGAGACGAACGCGCCCGAGGAGGGGCGGCGCACCGCCAGCTCGCCGAGGGCGCGGACCATCAGAAACGCGAAGACGCCACACACCGCGTAGGCGAAGGCCAGCGCGGGGCCTCCCAGCGCCAGACGGCCACCCGCACCCAGGAACAGGCCGGTGCCGATCGAACCGCCGATGGCGATCATCTGGATGTGTCGGTTTTTCAGAGCCTTGTTGTACCCGG
>CATYYP010000151.1 GCA_958415245.1 Schaalia odontolytica
TCCCGACGCTGACCTGACGCGCACCCTCATCGAGGACTGCCAGGGGTACGCACTGTCCATGACGCTGGCCCCCGAGAAGCCGAACGCCTACGGCCCCGGCTCGGTCGCCGAGGCCCTCATCGACGGGGGAGCGCTGCCATCCTGGGGACACACTGACTCCAACTCCGTGAAGGCTCGTGAGGCCCTGGCCTACTCGCGCGAGCGTTTCGCCCAGGTCGAGACCAAGCGCGGCCCGCGTGCGACGATCACCCACCTGTTCAACGGCATGCGCCCGCTGCACCACCGTGACACCGGCCCGATCGCCGAGTTCCTCTCGGACGCCGCGCGCGGCGGTGCCGTCGCCGAGCTGATCTGCGACTCCGTCCACGTCGATCCGTCGCTCGTTCGCGACGTGTACGAACTGGTCGGCCGCGAGCACGTCGTTCTTATCACCGACGCGATGGCGGCCGCCGGCATGGCCGATGGCGAATACACGCTCGGCCCCCAGGACGTCATCGTGAAGGACGGCGTCGCTCGCCTGGCTCACGGCAACTCCATCGCCGGCGGCACGGCGCACCTTATGGACTGCGTGCGCGTAGCCGTCACCAAGGGTGGGATCCCGCTCGTTGACGCCGTGTACATGGCCTCGGCTCAGGGAGCCACGATTCTGGGCGACGATACGATCGGCTCTCTTGCGGCCGGAAAGAAGGCCGACATCGTCGAGGTCGACTCTGACCTCGTCGTGCGCCGCGTCTGGCGACGTGGCACTGTGGTTGCGTGAGAGGCAAACGAAGCAAGAAACGACCGTGGGGCGAGGCGCGTCCATTGCAGATGGACCGCCTCGCCTCCGTGCCGCGTACGGAACGCGGCCCTGACGGGGGCGATTATCAGGTGCGCCGCCTGCTCGGTTCGGCGAAGGAATACACCTGCCCGGCCTGCTTGCGCCCAATTCCCGCGGGCACTGCGCACGTGGTTGCGTGGCCCGAAGAAGCGCCGTTTGGCCTGCCCCAGGGAGTCGAGGGACGCCGTCACTGGCACTCGGAGTGCTGGCGGCGAGGACTGCGTCCCCTGTGACGCGTGGATGTGATGCATCACTGCCCCGCGTGCGAATTCGGCCGTCAACGGGGTTAGCACGTAAAGTGGAGCCTGAAGAATGCCTGCACTGCGGGTGTTGGACGTGAGGAGCAACCGTGGAACTCTTTAAGCGATACGTGGCGGCATCGTCGATGGGCGTTGTGGCTCTCGTATGCGTGCTCGTCGGGCTGCTCGGTGTGACCGTGCTACGGCCGCCGACGCATCAGGTCTCGTCGGTCGTGTCTTCGACCGATCTGATCATGACGCGCGGCAACGTGCTGTCGATCGTGAAGGATGACGTGACGGTCACAGCGACGTCGAAGTCGGGTGCACCCGTGACGCTGAGCATCGGCACCACGCAGGACGTCAAGGGCTGGATTGGCGACGCCGCCTACACCGAGGTCATCGGCGTCGAGTCCGACCGCACGAAGCTGAAGGCCGAGTCGCACGATGCGATCGGCCCGTCTCGCGTCCCGTCACCCACCCCGACCCAGCCCGGCGCACAGTCGGGGGCTCAGTCGGGCGTGCAGTCTGGTGCGCAGCCCCTCGCCGAGCCGTCGTCGGCCGACCTCGTGCAGCAGCTTGCCTCCTCCGACATGTGGTTCAAGCAGGCCAGCGGTGAGGGCACCGTGAGCCTGGACCTCGAGAACGTTCCGTCGGGCCGTTCCGCTCTCGCCGCGTCGGCCGCTGGCCCCGACGACCTGACGCTGACTCTGACCTGGAAGGTTGAGCAGACCAACACCCTCGCCATCATCGCGTTTCTTGCCGCCTGTGTCTTCGCGCTGATTGCCCTCGCGCTCTTCCTCACGCGCTGGCAGCTCCTGCGTCTGCGCAAGATTCGCGAGGCCCGCATCGAAGAGCGCCGTAAGGCTGACTCGCTCGAGACCTCCTCGATCAACTCCGCCGCCGTTGCCGAGCGCATCGCGGCTGCCCGCGAGGCTGCCCCGGCGGCCGTCGCGGCCTCTGAGCCGGCAAAGGCCGACGAGCCGTCCGTGGAAGAGTCGGAGCAGCGTGAGGCTGACGCCGACGAGCAGCCCGCAGACAACGCTCCTACGTGGGGCGCCGCCGCCTTCGCGTCCGGCAAGAATGAGGCCGAGGACGACGAAGCTCCCGTCGCAGAAGCTGACGAGGCGGTGGCTGAGGACAGTGCCGAGACCGAGCCCGCCGATGAGGCCCCTGTGGAGCCCGCCGAGGCCTCGGACGAGAACGCCGAGCAGGCACAGCCTACCGTTGACGCCTCCGAGGAGTACGTCCCGGACCCGCTGACCGATACCTTCGAGCGTCGAGGCCGCCACGGCCTCGACAATGGTCCGATCGACCAGGATCCGCCGGAGCGCGCCACGACCGACACCGGCGTCATCGACCTGTCCGGTATCCGCGGTGGCCGCACGCTGCCGTCGCGCCGCGCACTGCGCGAGGCCCGCAACAATGGCGAGCAGGTCGTCGTTGTCGACGGCCAGGAATTCAACACGGGCCTGATCCCGGTGACGCGTCCGCGCAACGCCGAGCAGGCTCCCGCGCCGACGTCGGCACCCGATGACGACGCGTCCTCGACAGGCGGCTGGACCTCGATCATGTCCGGCTGGCTGAAGGACCGCCAGGAAGGTAAGTGATGAAACGACGCACCCTCGCCGCAGCTGCGGCCGCCTTGCTCATGACCTCCGCACTGGGAATGAGCGCCTGCTCGAACGAGATCGTCGCCCAGTCGGGTGAGGAGGCACAGAGCGCCGCCAACCTCGACCTCGAGCGGATCTCCTCCGTGCTCGACGCGACCGGTAAGGCCATGACCACTGCGGATGCGTCGCTGGATCCCTCGGACCTGTCGGGACGCGTCTCGCAGGGTGCCCTGGCGTACCGTACTGCCCAGTACGCATACGCGAAGGCCTCGGGCCAGACACCGCAGGCCCTTGACTTCACGCCGGCCTCGCTGGCCATCACGAACTCTGACTCGTGGCCTCGTGCGATCTTCAACATCTCCGAGTCCTCTTCGACGGCGCTGCCCGTGCTGCAGGTCTACGTGCAGGATTCGGCGCGTTCGGACTATCAGCTGACGAACTATGCGCGCCTCCTGGGCGGCACCCAGCTGACGCTGCCCCCCGTGGGAACCGGCTCGGCCTACGTCACCGGTACCTCCGAGGGCTTCACGGTGAGCCCCGAGGCTGCGCTCGCTCAGTACATCACGATGCTGAACTCCGGCAGCCAGGACACCTCGCAGTTTGTCGCGGACGACTTCACGAAGACCTACCTGTCGAACGTCACGGATCTGAACTCCTCGGTGAGCGCGGCCGGTAGCGTGACCGCTGCGGCCACGGCGACGGACTACCCGATTTCCGGCCTGGTTCTCCAGGACGGTTCGGCTCTGGTTGCGGCCAACTTCAAGTTCACGCTGACCTACCAGCGCACGGTCGCGGGCGCGACCATGAACCTGGGCGGTAAGACGGCGACGATGAGTGCTGACGGTATGACTGTCGAAGGCACCGCTACCGCGGAGTACCTGGCGACGATCCTCATGCGCATTCCTTCGAAGACTGCGGGGGGAACTCCCCAGATCGTTGGCGGTGAGTACGCCATTGTGTCCGTGACGCTCGATCCGTCGTCGAGCCCGGGCTGATTTTCACCAACAGCGCACACGTCGTCCCCGCGGCTTAGAGTCGTGGGGACGACGCATATCATCGTTCCTAGCACCAACTGTTTTGACAAAGAGGACACCATGACCACGCCTGACCCTCGTCCCGCATCCGAGGCAACGCCTATGCCCGCAGACTCGCACGGTGCCGTCGACCTGTCGGCACGTTCGAGCGCACCCGCTCCCGAGGAGTCCGCCGCTCCCGCAGCGGGGGAGGGCCTGCACATCCCGCTCATCACCACCACGGACGAGGAGAACTTCCAGGACGTCATGTCCACCTCCCAGGCCGTGCCGGTCATCATGATCATGTGGTCTCCGCGTTCGCTCGAGTCCAAGCCGACACTGGCCATGCTCGAGGAGATCGCGCGCGAGCAGGCGGGCAAGTTCCAGCTGGTCGAGGTCGACATCGATAAGGCGCCCGCGATCGCCCAGGCGTTCCAGATCCAGGGTGTGCCCACGGTCGTCGCCCTCGTCGGCGGGCGTCCCGTTCCGCTCTTCCAGGGCGCGGCTGCCAAGGAACAGGTGCTTCCCATCGTGACGCAGGTTCTGGATGCCGCTGCGCAGATGGGCGTCACCGCACGTATCGCCGTGGCTGCCGAGGACACCGTCGCCCCGATCCCGCCCGAGCACGAGGCGCCCCTGGCCGCCGAGGCCGCCGGGAACCTCGACGAGGCCATCGCCGGCTGGGAGAAGGTCATCGAGCTGAATCCGCGCGACGAAGACGCGAAGTCTCACCTGTCCCGCGTGCGACTGGCGTCCCGCAGCGCGCAGGGCGACGCCACCGATCCCGCCGCACGCGCGGACGCGCTGTTTGCCGCTGGCGACGCCGCTGGAGCCTTTGACGTGCTGCTTGACCTGCTCGCCGCCTCCACGGACGCTGAGGAGCGCGACGCGCTGCGCCTGCGTCTCCTTGACCTCTTCCGGGTCGCAGGCTCGACCCCCGAGGTCTCCAAGGCACGCACGCGCCTGGCGATGCTCCTCATGTGATACCGTCGTGCCAACGCACAGTTGCGGAAAGGGGCCGTCATCATGGCAGCATGGATCATCGTCGCAGTCGTGTTCGTCTTGGTCGTCGTGTGGTACGGATGGCATTCCACGCACAACGAACTGACGAAGAAAATCAACCGTGAGTCTGACCCCGAAGTGAAG